>PEAL01000120.1 GCA_002753725.1 Deltaproteobacteria bacterium | reverse complement strand
CGTTTAAGACATTTTGTTAGATTGCCATAACCCCTCAGATCATCGACTGCTATCCATTTGGCACCAGATTCGCACACAAAAACATTCAGAAATCAGATACTACATTCATATGCGATTCAATGTACAATTTTAATTTGTTGACCATAAAATTTCTGGAATATTCAATCAATTGCTGGCAAAAAGGAGTCCATTCAGGATGTTCATTCATCATTTTTTTTGATTGCTGCTGGATTTCCATAAGATCGCCCTGCTTGGATAATCGATATAAAGATTCCATAATCTCCAACGATGGAATAATAACAGGTTCTTCTTTTTCAGAACTTATCGGCTCTCCAGTTTGTTCTTCTTCGTAAATCCAGTCAAGAGATGTGTGTTTCTGGATGATTGAAAGCAAATGATTAATGTGAATCGGTTTTAAGGTATGATCATTAAATCCGGCTTGCTGACATAGCTCTTTAATCTCCGATGAAAACGTATCACACACAGCAATGAGTTTGATCGCGGATAAATAGTGATTTTTTCGAAACCGGCGTACGGTCTCATAACCATCCATTTCCGGCATATTGACATCCAAAAGAACCAGATGAGGCAATCGTTTGGATGCCTGGTCGATGGCATCCGCACCACTGCCTGATTCCATAATATCGAATCCAAGGGGCAATAAAAAATCTTTGAGTACTTCACGATTTTCTGGTTTGTCATCAACCACAAGCACCGTGCGGCGGTGACCTTTATATCCGATAATCGTTTTGCATTCATCAACCGGTAAGTTTTTATTTTTCCATGAAACTTCCGGCAGTCGAAGTTCAAACCAGAATGTGCTGCCCTTTCCAGGTACACTGATTACATGAATTTCTGCACCCATCATGCGGATAATTCGTTGCGAGATGGCCAGTCCCAGTCCTGTACCTTCTTTTTGCTTGCTCTGATCCCCTGCCTGTTGAAAAGGTAAAAATATTTGATCGATGTTCTCTTCTGTAATGCCTGGACCGGTATCCTCAATTTCAAATCGCACGGTTTCCCCTGTTGATATAACACGAAAGTCAACCCCCCCGTGATCCACAAACTTAACAGCGTTACCAATAAGATTTAACAATACCTGACGTAATCGTTTTTCATCCGCATGAACCCCCTCAGGAAGATCACCCGATGTATTAAAGGAAAGGTAGATACCTTTTTGTTCTGCTCGAATGCGGGCAATTTCCACAATACTGCTTAACAGTCCCAATAATCCAAAATCAACAGGCTCTAACATCATTTTCCGGGCTTCAATTTTTGATAAATCCAGTATATCATTGATCATGGTCAACAGATGCTCTCCACAGTTATGGATCACTTGAACAGCATTTTGTTGAAAATCAGTTAATTGTTTTTCACGCTTCAGCATCTGGGTATATCCCAGAATACCATTTAATGGCGTTCGTAATTCATGGCTCATGTGAGCCAGAAATTCACTTTTGGCCTGATTGGCAGATTCTGCAATATCTTTTGCTTTTTGAAGTGCTTCGGCTTGTTTATGTTCAGATATATCCAGCATCATTCCTACAAGCCCCCGAATTTCATTGGCTGTATCCAAAAAGGTGGCCTTATAAAAAATAAATTCTCTCGAACCACCATCTGCACAGGGAATAGCATTTTCATAAACCTGAATTCCTGGATTATCAAACAATTCTCTGTCTTTTTGATAGATATCCTGAGCCAGAGATCGGGGGAAAAGATCAAAAGCAGTTTTTCCTATGATATCTTCACTGCTCATTCCCATGACAAATTCAAAGGCGGCATTACAACCTTCAAAATGAAAAGATTTGTTTTTATAAAAAATCGGGTGGGGGATTGTATCCATCAGGGTATTGACAAAATTCAGATTTTCCTGAAGACTTTTTTCTGTTTGCTTTCGCTCTCTGATTTCTTCTTTATATCGTGTAACATCGCTGGAAACAACCACTGCATGAGTGATTCGATTGTTGTCATCATAATAGGGAAAATAGTTCACATCATAACAGTGCGTTGTCCCGCTTGAACCGAATTCAAACCAGGATTCGTAGTGAATTTCTTTTCCTGAAAAACATTGATCCAGGTAATGTTTGATCGTGGACTCAAAAACTTTTTCTCCCCAAACGTCTGATACTGTTTTGCCCACAAAATCATCCCAGGATCGGGATTGGGCTTCACAGTATGCACGGTTAACAGCCTCATACCGATAATCCCTGTCAATCAATGTCATGGATTCTTTAGATGCATTGGATAAAAACTCATATTTATGCCATTTTTCTTCAATGGCTTTTCGTCGCGTAATATCGACCATTACCACAAGAAAACAATCTTTGTTACCAACTTTAATGGGTGCAATGGAAAATAGCAGCTCATGCTGTTTTCCACTTTTTGTCTGCAAGCTCAATTCATGATTGTGAAGGTTATATTCTCCATTCAGGTTTGTAATAATATGTTGCCATTGGGCGGTTGAAAATATACCGATTTCCTGGCTATGTTTATGAATGAGCTGTTCACGTGGGATGTCAGTCATGACCTCAAAACCTGGATTGACCGCAAGAAAAGTTTCAGTATCTTTTTGTAAGATCGCCATACCTACAAGTTCTGTGTGGAACGCCTGAACAAGATATTCATGAGCCTCATTCAGTAGGGCCTCCGCTGTTTTTCGTATGGTAATATTTCGTACAATGACAATAAATTCTGCTGTCCCAGAGGCTACGATCCTGCATTCATAAAACATTCGAAGATCGTTTGTTTCATTTTGAATTTCAAATAGTTGTGGTTGATGTGTTTCAAAAGCTTTTAAAGCATGGGACATGGTTTTTTCAGCCATTGACGCTGGCATCATTTCATGGATCAGACAGCCTAAGTATTCATTGGGAAATTTAAAAAGATCATCACGACGGCCCATATGAAAATCAAGCAGTTTTCCACTTCGATGAAATCTGAAAACCAAATCTGGAATGGCCTTTAACAAGGTTTGAATTCTTTGTTCACTTTCAGACATGAGTTGATCCAGCAGCAGGTTGGGTTGATGCATACCTGAAATATATGACATACGATTTTTTAACAGGCGTTGATCAACTGGATGACATAAATAATCATTCATGCCAGCGTCTAGAAGAGAGGATAGGTGAGTTGGATCGCTCGTTGTTTTTTCCATCAGGCCAAGAATAAAAAGTTTTGATAAAGGGCGGTTGCTAATCGTTTGAATCATATCAACGGGTGTTTGTGTTTGACCGCAAAAATCAATAACCACATACAAATAGTCTTTGTTAGACAGATGGGGTGCTGCCAGTGAAAGTGTTCTGTAAATTTCAACAGAATCGGCATGTTTACTGAGTGTTTCTGTTATGGCAGGGATTTCCTGTAATGTGATATATATTGCTTTCATTCTGCATCATCCAGGCTTAAAACAGACGATCCTTAATTCGATGAATACTGGAGTCCCAAAGCTAAAGCTTTGGGACTTCACCCAAGGGAATGTTGTTGGCAACAGCATCACTGCCCAGGGCTTTGATTATTCGTTTAAACCTTGAACTGTCCAACAATTTTTTCTAATTGGTCAGCCAAATGATTTAATGTCGTCGTGTTCTCACTGACTTTGCGACTTCCATCAGAGCAGTCCTGGGAACTGCTTCTGACCTCAATAATATTTTGTGTAATCTTAGCGGTTACCATTGAGACTTCACTGGCATTTTGAGAAATTTTATGAACATCATGAGATGCATTAGCAACATTTTCAGCAATTTCTTTTGTTACTGAGGATTGTTGCTCTATTGCTACAGCAATGGATGAAATAAATTCATCAACCTCTTGTATAACTTTTGCAACATCTTGAATTTCATCAACAGAGGTATGGGTTGTCGATTGAATGGCTTCAATTTTCTTTTTGATTTCATCAGTGGCGACAGACGTTTGTTTTGCAAGTTCTTTTATTTCATTCGCCACAACAGCAAAACCTTTTCCTGCTTCACCCGCTCGAGCAGCTTCTATTGTTGCATTTAAAGCCAGAAGATTTGTTTGTTCGGATATGTCTGTAATGGTTTCTGTAACCGTTCCAATTTCTTTTGCTGCGTCACCCAGTTCATTAATACGGCCCGATGCATTTTTTGTCTTTACAACAGCCGTTTTTGTAATTTGCTGGGCTTTTGCAGCATTTCCAGAAATTTCAAATATGGATGCTGACATTTCTTCTGTTGCTGCAGCTACCATGCCAATATTTGAGGTTGCCTGTTCCGAAGATGTTGCAACAAGATGGATACTGGTATTCATTTCTTCTGAAGAATCTGCAACGTTCGTTGTCCTGACAACAGAATCTTCTGTTTTTTCAGTTAACTGACTGGAGACAGATGCCAGTTGAACCGATGAAGATACCAATTTTTCTGTTACAGAATGGATTTCAATAATAATGTGTTGAATTTTTTTGATAAAAATATTAAACCAACCGGCCATTTCACCAATTTCATCCTTTGTTTGAACATTCATTCGATTGGCAAGGTCGCCTTCACCCTGTGCAATATCTTTCAGCATATGGTTTGCCTGATTGATAGGTTTAACAATACTGATTGCGATGATAAACGCCAGGAAAATTCCAACACATACTGCGATACCGCTGATAACCAAAACAATGGATTTTAGTTGGCGCGTATTTTTCAGTATGCTTTCATTACCTGTCAGCACAGCAGCGCTCAAAATATTTCGTGCTTCATTAAATAAAATTTCAACCTTTTGAAGATGTATCGAGGTCTCTGTGGCAAATATTTTATTGGCTTTTTGCATACCTGTAAGTTCATGCTCTGACTCTTCCTGGAGTGTTTCCAATAGAGACATGTTTTTTTCCAATAACGGAAGAATGGTCTCTGTCAGCACTTGTTTTGCTTTGTTGATGGACTGCTTGGATAAAGATTCTTGTTGAGTGGCATGGATATATTTACGTGCGGCAGTATTGACCTTATCAAAATCAGATGATATTTTTTGGGCAGCATTTTCAAGTTTTTGATGGCCTTTAACAAGATTCTGCCATTGTAAAAGATTCTTTTGTAATTCTGAATAGTTTTCATTGTATACAGACATAGAGATATCGTCTGTTTTAAGTAATAGTCTAAGTTGCAAAAAAGGCTGGATGATCTTTTCATTCATTGCCATATCGATGGCACTAAATTTTGCAAGCAATGAAATATCACCCTTCTTTTCTGCATCATTTTTTACCGGATCAATCACATTTTCCATTATTTCATCAAGAATAGCAAAAAAATGTTTGGATAGTACGTTCCACTCATTTGACATTTCAACTCTCTCCTTTTGAGCCTGAGCGAGCTTTTCAAAAGCAAGATACTTTTTTATTTCAATGGCTGAATGGTGTAGTTTTTCATGGTATTGACTCAATTCATCCCATACACGTCTAAAATCCTGATCTCCGCGGGCATATGCTTTTTTTGCCTGCTCGCCTTGCATCCATTTACCCAGGGCACATTTCGATGGATCTGCTTCAACCTCCAATATATCTGTCTGATTAATAATAACCATCCGAATGGTGTCAGCCCATTTTAGATGATCCACAATTTTCGATTTAATAACACCGGGTAATAAGAGGTCAGCCTGCTTAAAATGCTTTTTTATTTTAATGGCAGAATGGTGAATTTTGGTATGAACATCTTCCATATTCTTAAAAATGGATTTTAATTGCGGTACCAGTATTTCTGCATCATTTCGTTTGTTACTGTAGTACCATTTACCAAAATCGCACTGTTCAGGGTTTGTTTCAACCTTTAATTCTGTAATATTTTCATTGGATAATGTTTCAGAAATTTGATTCGCCCACCTGAGATGGTTGGCCTGCTCAAGTGTTAGCTTGGAGACGAGTTTGTTTTTTTGAATAACACTTTTTAGCTCCGTGTCAATCGTGTGAATTTCCAAATAGCTGAAAATACCAACGCCTGCCAGTAGCAATAAAACGAATCCAAAACCCATTGCAATTTTTTGACTGATTTTCAATGAAGACATCCTTTGTTCCTTTCCTTTTTAGATTTAATTAAGAGTAAAAAATTTTTGTTAAAAAATAATTTGTTTGTCAACCCCCATTTCTGAAGATGATTTATATTCATGTATATTCTACAAGAGTATCATTTAAAACTTTAAGAGTGTTACCCTCCTGTGTCAACACAAAAAATCCATATTGTTTAGCGACATCAATTGTTTTTTGCGACAGGGTTAAACCGGCAATAGCTCCGAATATTTTATATTCTTTATATAGTGGAAATAATTTTCTAAAATTTTCAATTTTTTTCAATACCCTGTCAACATCATTTGGATGAAAGTTATATTTGACTTCGACAATAACCAGCACCGATGAATTTGTCAGGACAATATCAAATTCATCTGTCAGCCCCCTGTGAGTACGTTCCATATTACGATCAATATAATCAAACGTCATTTTTCCGATAGCCATTTTTTTTGAAAAACTGTTATAAAACAACTCTTCGGCAACATACCCATTGCTGTTACCAATTCCCCCAACAAGATCTTTCAACTTTTCAATATCTTTGCTTATTTTATTGTGGCTTTTATCCGTTTCTTTCATCCTTCTGTCAGTTTCTTTCATCCTTCTGTCAGTTTCTCGCATCATTTTGTCTGTTTCTTTCATCCTTCTGTCCGTTTCTTTTCCAGCTTCAATTAACTCGTTCAATAAATTCCATATTTCCTGATGGTCAGGAGCTTTTTTCAGCATTGTTATTCTCCTTTCAATAATCGTTGTAAAACAATGAAATTCTCATGCGTGGGATCCCTTTGGAGATACCCGAATTTTTTGGAAAAATTATATTTCAGGAGGCCGTGATCATCGATCAAAGCCTTTCAGTCTTTTATGCAGGACATATCAAATAAATGCTGGTCGTTCCTCAACTTTCCGTTTGGCCCAATTTTGACGAATGACCCTTTTTTTAACCTGTTCTGACATTTTTTTCAGATCTTCAGCAGTCAACCGGCCATCTTCATGTTCTTCTACATACAATTGGTGAATTAAATGGTCATATTGTTCTTTAACAATGGCTTGTATTGTTGTGAAAATTTCAGCTTTTGCACGTTTTTGTTGATGAATATAAAAATAGACCCATCCGGCAATTCCCATAATAATAAGAAGAAAAAAGAATAAAATAATTTTTAAGTGCCTGTTTGCCAGATCTTTTTGCCCCTTGAGATCTTGCTTCATTGTTGAAATAAACCCATTGATTTCAGATTGGGTATCTGCAAGTTTGGAAAAATCAGACTGGTGATTTCGGGAGTTTCTGTCTGCATTTGTCGCATATTGGGTATTAATTTTTTGGATGCGATCACTCATTTCTGCGATACGTTCTTTGATATTTTGTTGTTCTGTTTTGATTTCAGCAAGGATTTGAATGCGTTGCTGAGGGGATACTTGCGATTGCAAAGCCACTAATGTACTGGAAATGGTTGATAGTTCATGACGTAATGCTTGAACAGAATTATCCACGTCCATTTTAAACGATTGAACAGCATTTTCTATATCCAGCTTATCTGCTTTATTTTCAGATAATTCATCAATTGTTTGAATGATACGACGCGCACCGGCTTTGGATGCTTTTCCTTTGAGTGTGTTTTGAATCTCTGCCTGTCCATTGACGAGATCATCTATAGAATTCGTCAATTGACGGCGTATTCCGGGTTTTGAATTCAATGCAATATACAAAACATCGGTTTGATTAAGTGTAGAAACTTTTTTTGAAAGCACAGCATCACTGTTGGATTGTAATGATGGTGTTGCGGCGAAACTCATTTCCGAAAAAATAAGGCCTGTCAATAAAAGGCATATAAAAATTTTTTTTGCAGGTAGCTGCATGTTAAGGTCTCCTTCCAAATGATTCGTTTTCTTTTCTTTTCATGAAAACATCGCAAGCGTCAAGCATTAGTTTTTTTTAAAATCAATTTTTGAGTATTCTTAGCAATGATCAGTGGATTTGAAATTTTTTGGATAGGATAAACCATGTGAGTTGTATGAAACAACAAAGGAAGCGATATAAAAAATTGTGTACAGTGCAGGAGCTAAAAAAAAGCATAACTCCTGCACAATTATTGATTATTCGGTTTTCATTGTATCAACCATCATATTTCCAACTTTTGTGATGAAAGCCCCTGGATTTTCAACCTTTCCACCTTCACCAATCACGGCCATGTCAAATATGACTTGTATGTATTCTTTGAGGATCTCGTTTTCTTTATTGGCTTTGAACATTTCGTTCAATTTGATCGTAACCGGATGATCCATATTGATTTCAAGAATACGTTTCGACTGTGGCGTATCATGTCCGGCGGATTTGAGAATTTTTTCCATATAGGAACTCATGTCATATTCATCACCAGCCAGGCAGGACACAGACTCTTTTAATCGGACAGAGGGTTTGACGTCTTTGACCTGGTTTTCAAGAATGGATTTGATATGCGTAAAAAGATCAGAAAATTCTTTTTTCTTTTCATCATCCACCTTATCAATATCCAGATCACCTTTTTCAGCACTTCGGAGTTTTTTACCCTGGTACTCTGTCAAGGATTGAACCACCCATTCGTCAACATAGTCAACCATCAGTAAGACTTCATAATTTTTTTCTTTTAATCGTTCAATGGCAGGACTGTTCAACAGGGTAGAAATTTTTTCACCGGTCAGATAATAGATATCTTTTTGATCCGATGGCATCTGATCAACATATTCTTTCAAAGAAATCATTTTGTCTTCAGACTTACTGGACTTAAATCGGAGCAAATCAGAGATTTTATCTTTGTTTTCCCAATCAGTATGAATGCCTTCCTTGAGAGTAATACCAAAATTATCATAAAATTTTTGGTATTTTTCATCATCCATTTTGGACAGGGTGTCCAGAACTTTTTTAACCAGATTTTTCTTGATATTGATAACAATTCTGTTTTGTTGCAGTATCTCGCGACTGACGTTCAAATCCAGATCGGATGAATCGACAACACCTTTTACAAATCGTAAGTATTCAGGCATGAGTTCTTTACAGTCATGCATGATAAAAATACGCCTGGAATAAAGATCAACACCATGTTTTCGGTCGCGGTTGAACAAATCAAAGGGTGGCATACTTGGAATGTACAAAAGGGCATCATATTCTGTTGCACCTTCCATTTTCATGTGAATCCAATCCATGGGTTCACTCTGATCATGGGTTAAATGCTTGTAAAATTCTTTGTATTCTTCATCTTTGACATCATTCTTTGGTCTGGCCCAAATGGCTTTCATGGAGTTGAGGGTTTCTTCTTCAATAATTTTTTCAGGCTTTTGTTCAATGGGCTTTCCATCTTGATCAAGGATTTCCGGCTCTTTGTCCGCTGATTTTCCATCAGGGCCTAAAATTTTAGAGTCATTTTTATCCTCATCTTTGGGCACTTCTTTTTCAACATCCATTGTAATGGGATAGTTGACAAAGTCTGAATGGCGTTTGACAATGGATCGTACAGACCACTCCTGGGTATAATCCATATCTTCTTCTTCAGCGTCTTTGAGCTTTACAATGACCGTTGTTCCGCGCGTGTCTTTTGTTGTTTCGTTGATTGAATAGGTTCCATCACCTTTAGAAATCCATTCCCATGCCTGATCAGACTCTGCTGATCGTGTCAGAACACGAACTTCTTCAGCCACCATGAATGCACTGTAAAAGCCAACACCGAATTGTCCGATCAATTCTGGCGTCAATGCTTCTTTGTTTTCTTGAAGCATTTTTAAAAAGGATTGAGTGCCACTGTGTGCAATGGTTCCGATATTCTCGATCAATTCATCACGGGTCATGCCAATACCATTGTCAACAACCGTCAGTGTTTTGTTGTCATTGTCTGGAATGATCTTGATTTTAAATTCAGTGTCATCTCCTAAAATTTCAGGTCGCGTTTGTGACTTGAAACGAATCTTATCAATGGCATCTGATGCATTTGATATCAATTCTCTTAAAAAAATTTCTTTGTTTGAATATAAAGAATTGATAATCAAGTTTAGAAGTTGTTGAACTTCTGTCTTAAATTCAAAGGTTTCTGTTGAATTTGCCATACTCCTCTCCTTTTGATCTGTTTTTACCTGAATGATTTGTTGATAAAAATTTGTTCAGGTCTTGAGTTCATTTCAAAACCGTGTTGTTTGACAACACAGTGATTCGGTTTTGATGATGAACTCAAAAATAAGTTGTTAATCATACAAAAAATTGGGATTACAATATCAAAATAATAATACAGTATGTTTTAAATTCAAGGGGGAATGAATAAACATTTGGATGAATTGAAAATGACAAGGCTCCGGAAATTTACAACGCAACTATAGAATGAGCCATTACAAAGCCTTTGAATACACCGTTATTGGTAAAAAGGGTTCAACAGAATGGCTGGTAAAATGATTGCAGCAAATATGTACTCTATTTCCTACACCCGAATATTTTTTTCATGCAGTTGGTGCAGTTGGCTAACATCCAGAACCATCGCAACACTTCCAGAACCTAAAAGAGCACATCCAGAAACCGCACGAATGTTCTTCAAATGACCGATGAGTGGCTTAATAACCACCTGTTGCTGACCAAGCAATTCATCCACGGGCATTGCCAATTGTATGCCATCGGTCTCGATGACCATCATAACTTGATTTTCAAGATGTTTTTCCAAATCTGTTTCCTGCCCATACAATTGATTTAAAAACAAGACCGGAACCAGATCATCGCGAATTCGAATGACAAATTGACCATCAACCGATGAGTGATTGATTTGGTTGGCATGCGGCTGTAAAATTTCCACAACCGTTTCAATGGGCAAGACATAAAGAATGTCATTAATTTTAATGACCATACCATCAAGAATGGCAAGAGTCAGAGGAATGTGAAGGGTTATGCTGGACCCTTTTCCTGGGGTGCTGTCAATGGTTACCTTTCCACGCATATTTTTGACATTATTCATCACCACATCCATGCCCACACCACGACCAGAAATATTGGTAATTTGTTCAGCGGTTGAAAATCCTGGATGGAAAATATAAGACCAAACGGTTCGATCATCTGGATCATCATCTGGATCACACAATCCCCGTTCACAAGCCTTAGCCAGTATTTTTTCTCGATTCAAACCACGGCCATCATCCTCAACAACAACGCGCAGTTCACCGCCTGCTTGACGAGCAGACAATCGAATAATACCGGTCTCAGGTTTATCTGAAGCCAGGCGGTCTTCTGTAGATTCAAGGCCATGATCTGCTGCATTTCTCAGAAGATGAACCAATGGGTCATTCAACATTTCTGCTACAGATTTATCCACTTCTGTATCTTCTCCGGTGATGATAAAGTCAATATTTTTATGGGTTTCCTGAATAAAATCACGAATTAAACGTTTCATGCGCTGAAATACATTTGAAATGGGGATTAATCGAAGCGACATTGCAGCATCCTGAAGTTGCCGAAGCAATAAATCCAGTTGGTGGGAAGTATTTTCAAATCCTTCCAGCTCAAGGCCTTGAATATCAGGATGATGGGTGACCATCGATGCCACCAGTATCACTTCTCCCAATAAATCCATCAGTAAGTCTAATTTGTTGACAGGCACTCTGACAAATGCATCCGGGCTTATTTTATTTTTCGAAGAACTCGTCTGGCTGTTGGTTTCTGAAATTTTTGAGCCTGAAGGTTGAGAGGAGGCTGTACCCTTTTCTAAAGGTTCAGTTTCTAAAGCATTTTCATTGTCCTGAATGCCTTTCAATCGCGCGATCAATGCTTGATTGGCCGTATACGGTTGGCCTTCAGAAACAATATAACAAGCGCGTCGGAGCTCATCCACTGCATCGTAATACAACTGAAAATCTGTGATGGTAGCAAGTTGATCGATCATCTGTTCCAAAGCTGTTTCCAACACATGTGTTAACTTTTCGATACCTTTAAATCCCATAAATCCGGAATTCCCTTTTAAGGTATGTAAATTTCTACGGACGGTATCAATCATCTCCTGTGGGTCAGAATCCGTGCCATGTTCCATTTCAATCAAAACTTGTTCAGAAACATCCAGCTTGTCACGCGCCTCTGTTGCGAATTTTTTTAGCATTTCATTCTGTTGTAAACGTTTTTTCTTTGATGGTTGTATTATTGGCGTATTGGATATGTCTTCAGGTAACTCAGGAAGGGGAAGAATGTCTTGAGGCGTCGGAATTTTTATACTATCAGTGTGTTGCGGATTTTCTATGGTATTAATGATGGTGAGTATTTTTTCTTTTAAACCGGTGGCCTCTATCTCAAAATTTGTCTCTGGCTCATTTGCTCGAATACTTTCCGCAATTTTATTTAAACAGTCCACGCCATCGAATAATAACTGAACATGAGCAGCATTGATATCTCCTTTTCCCTGACGGAATAGATCCAGTAAGTCTTCCATTTTATGAGAAAGGCTTCTGGTAATATTCATTTCAAAAAAAGAGCAGGTTCCTTTAATGGTGTGTAAATTTCGAAAAATTTCGTTTAAATCATCCGGGCCTGGTGTATCGCCAGCACCAACCATCTCATCAACACGCATTAAAGCATTTTCTATTTCAGACAACAATTCTTTTAAATCACTTGAAAATTCAATGATCATTTCATCCATGATAAAAAAATCCTTCCTATAAAATCAATTTTAATAACTCTCCATTATGGCGCATCAACTGATGGATGCTGAACATGGTAAATGTCTTATGCTGCATATTCATCAGATTGCACATCCTGCCAATGTTAAATTTTGTTCGAATGTTTTAATATCATGGCATTTCATTGCTTTTACAACCAATTCTCTTAATGTTGGCTTTTTATCAATTGAGTTGATTGCTTTTTTTATACTGTCAGGAATGATACCTAAATTTTCTTTTAAAATAGCAATAAGCATTTCTCTCATGCCTTTTTCCATGCCTTTTTCCATGCCTTTTTCCATGCCTTTTTCCATGCCAATTCGTTCTGCTGTTGTTACATATCTCATTTTAGATTCCTCCTTGTATTGAATGATTTCTTGATGATAATCATCTTCAAGATTTTTAGGAAGGGCTATTAGCCAATCGATAAAATGATAGAGATCAAGTATTTCCTGAGACGTTAACCCTTTATTGTACAGATTTTTTGTCAATTCAACCTTCCAATAAAAGCGTTTTTTATTATTTTTTTTTGTTTCTATTGACTTTAAGTGACTTTGGACGACAACTGCAAAGGGATTTGATGATGTTTCAAGTAAATGACTTTTATTCTTATAATCTAAAAGCTTTACAGTGTTAAAATGAAATGCTGTTTTGCATCCCCAAATCTCTCGATAATAAGCTGTTGGACGCCATTTGGCATTGTCATCTGCAAGGATTGCCAGACTGACCACTGGCTTTTTATATAACTCAAAGGCTCTATAATTGTAAACAAAGGATCTATGGCCAAATGCATTTTCTTTTTGTCCTTGGATTTCTGCATTATTAGAAA
>PEAL01000119.1 GCA_002753725.1 Deltaproteobacteria bacterium | reverse complement strand
GAGTAAGATTTGAAAAAAAAATTGATCAATATAAATAAGAATCCTTTTTTTTTTAAACAAGAATCGGTTTTTTCAGGAGCGTATATAAGCCCTTGACTTTTTTTTAATTTATATATAATAAAGCGGTTCGTGTTTTCAGTATTATTAAATATTTATAAATATTTATAAATATTTATCTTATGTCAATGAAAACACAGTCGTTTAACAAAAACTATACAGTGACTTAATGTTTAATATCCAGTCGCTGGTATTTGAGGAGGTTATTTTATGAATAAATTGGAACTTATCAATGCGTTAAAGAATGAAGCTGGAATCTCAAAAGCGGATTCAGCCAAAGTTGTTCAAATATTTTTTGATTCAATGTCTGATGCTCTTTCAGAAGACGAACGCGTTGAAATAAGAGGATTATGTAGCTTTTATGTCAAACAATACAAAAGCTATATGGGAAGAAATCCTAAGACGGGTGATGCTGTTGAAATCAGTCCCAAAAAATTGCCCTTTTTTAAATGTGGCAAAGAACTTAAAGAACGTGTGGATGAATCAGACGATGAATAAAGATACTCAATGAATGATATCAACAACCAAACAATTCAATACCAGGATAAATCCATCCAATACTTGTTAAAAGCATTGCAACGTGATAAGCTTCCCCATGCGCTTTTGTTTACAGGTATTGAGGGCGTAGGAAAATTAATTGCTGCGTTACAGTTTTCAATGGTATGTAATTGTGAAAATTTACCTGACGTGTCATTGATTCATTCATCGTGTGGAGAATGTCGGTCATGCCTGAAATTTTTATCAGGTCAACATCCTGATATTATAAAAATTAAACCTGATGGTAACGCTGTTAAAATTTCGCAGATTCGTATGTTGCGGAAACAATTGACGTATAAACCCGTTGAGGCCAAAAATCGGTTTGTTATTATTATGCAGGCGCATTTGATGACCACGGAATCTGCCAATGCACTCTTAAAAATACTTGAGGAGCCACCTCCTCGAACACGGTTTATTTTAATTGTGGAAAATCAAAAGGATGTATTGCAGACCATATCATCAAGATGTCAACAGGTTCGTTTTCGTCCACTTTCAGATATTTTCATTGAAGCGTATGTCATGCAAAATGAAGATATCAAACCAGAATTTGCACGGATGATTGCCAGACTTTCCTTTGGTAGCGTTATCCGTGCCGGTTTATATCAAAAAATTAAATGGCAAACCAAACGATCATATATATTTTTTCGTTTAAAACAGTTTGATCGTTTGTCCATTGGAATGCGTCTTTCTTTTGCTGAACAACTGGCAAAAAATAAAGACGATATCCCTTTGATTCTGGAAATGATCATGACCTGGTTTAGAGATGTTCTGATATATCGATTTTGTCCACAGCGTATTATTAATATCGATTATCAAAACAGTATCTATGAGAACGCAAAAAAGTATGCCTGTCAATCTGTCATCGAACAGATTGAAAAAGTTCAAACGGTGCAAAAAGACTTGCTCTCAAATATGAACAGAAGACTTGCTTTTGAAGAATTGACAATGAGCATGATCCAACAAAAATTATAATCCATGAAACGTTGAAAAAACTATGTTCATTGATTATTGAGTGGAGCGAAATATGACCCATTCCGTCGGAGTGAAATTCAAAAATTCAAACAAAGTTTATTATTTTGATCCAGGCGAAATTGTCTATGGCAATGGTGATTATATTGTTGTTGAAACAGAGCGAGGAATAGGATTTGGAACCATTGTTCAGGAAGGCACGTATAGAGATGAACTACTTGAGGGTAAAGAACTGAAAAAAATTACCCGCCGGGCCAATCAAGAAGATTTCGAACAATTTGAACGCGCCTGTAATATTGAAAAAGAGGCCATGGCATTCTGCTTACAATGTATTGATGAACTCACCCTTGAAATGAATCTTTTTCAAGTGGAAAGTTCCTTTGAAATTTCAAAGTTAACATTTTACTTTACAGCAGATGGACGGGTTGATTTCAGAGAACTGGTTAAAATGCTTGTTCGGGAATATCGAACAAAAATTGAAATGCGTCAGGTTGGTGTTCGACATCAAGCCCGTATGTGGGGCGGTATTGGACGGTGTGGGCGTGAAATTTGTTGCGCAATTTTCCTGGCTAATTTTGATCCTGTTTCTATTCGTATGGCCAAAGAACAAAACCTTTCCTTAAATCCTACAAAAATATCAGGTCTCTGTGGACGTTTGATGTGCTGTCTTACCTATGAATACGACACCTATCGAAAACTTCGTAAATTTTTTCCAAGAATTGGTACAGAGGTTAAAACCCCTGATGGACCCGCAAGAGTGATTCGCCATAACATTATCAAGGATATTGTTACGGTTAAATATGATGGTGGGACTGAAATGGATTTAAAGTTGGATCAAATCGAATTTAATCCAAAATACCTTGAATCAGAATCTGATTATTATTATGACGAGAGAGAGGATCAATGACCCCCAATCAAGACATATTTTACATTACAACGCCAATCTATTATGTCAATGCAAAACCACATCTGGGGCATGCCTATACAACAGTTGTTGCAGATGTTTGTCATCGTTTTCATAAAATGAAAAATAAAACTGCTTTTTTTCTCACCGGAACAGATGAGCATGGTGATAAGGTTGTCAAAGCAGCTCAAAACGAAAATATGAGTACAAAAGGTTATGTGGATTTTATCAGCGGATTGTTCCAAAATTTGTGGCCGGATTTATCGGTGGACTTTTCCCAGTTCATCAGAACAACGGATGTCAATCATATAGAAACCGTTAAACAGATTCTCCAGAAAATTTATGATTCCGGAGACATTTATTTTAGCGAGTATGAGGGGCTCTATTGTTTTGGATGCGAACAGTTTTATACAGAAAAAGAGCTGGTTGATGGTCTTTGTCCTGATCATGGAACCGCCCCGGAAATTATCAAAGAATCCAATTATTTTTTTAAAATGAGTGCTTATCAGGATTGGCTGATTGATCATATTAAAACGCATCCAACGTTTATCCGACCCGAACGGTATCGCAATGAGGTTTTATCCTTCTTAAAAGACCCCCTTGAAGATCTGTGCATATCTCGACCCAAAACCCGTCTGACATGGGGGATTTCACTACCCTTTGATGACAGGTATGTAACCTATGTCTGGTTTGATGCTTTAATCAATTATATTTCAGCCCTGGGCTATCCAGATGATCAACGGTTTTCAACCTTTTGGCCACATGCACAGCATGTGGTTGCTAAAGATATTTTAAAGCCCCATGGCATTTACTGGCCAACCATGCTCAAAGCTGCTGGAATTCCTGTATATCAACATTTAAATGTTCATGGTTATTGGAATGTTGACAATAGTAAAATGTCCAAAAGTGTTGGCAACGTTGTTGATCCGCTTAAACTCAAGGATGTTTATGGTATTGAAGCCTTTCGGTATTTCTTAATGCGTGAAATGTCCTTCGGCCTGGATGCTGACTTTAATGAATCTGCACTGGTTCAACGAATTAATTCTGATTTAGCCAATGATTTGGGAAATCTTGTTTCACGTACATTGACAATGGTGCATAAATACTTTAAAGGCCTTATTCCAGATATTTCGGTTAGTGACATCAAAGATGATAAAATCAAAGAAGCTGCTTCTGACGCTGTGCGTGCCGTTGACTCATTTATGAATGATTTTGCATTCAACAAAGCCCTGGCATCGATTTGGGAACTGATTTCACACATGAATCGTTATATTGATTCAAGTGCTCCCTGGGAGTTGGCTAAAAAAGAAGAAAACCGCGATGAATTAAGCTTTGTCATTTATAATTTACTGGAAGGGCTTCGTATTATCGCCGGTCTCATTTATCCGGTGATGCCGGATACCTCCCAAAAAATACTTGCATTGCTAAAACAGGATATGCTGGCAACAGGTATGTTTACATGGGGACAATTGAATGCAGGGATACGAATAGAAAAAAGCGTTACCTTGTTTCCCAGAATTGATACAAAGGCCAAAAAAGAAAAGCAAAAAAGTCAAAAAATTGATCGGAAACTGACCGATCTCAAACCGGAAATCGATTATGAAGATTTTCAAAAAATTGATCTTCGAGTGGGAACAGTTTTGGACGCTGAACATATTCCTGAGTCCAAAAAATTATTGAAACTTCAGGTTGACATTGGTGAAAAAAGAACCATTGTTGCAGGAATTTCAAAACATTACTCTCCAGAAGATATTATTGGTAAACAAGTTATTGTTGCAGCAAATTTAAAACCGGCAACACTTATGGGGATCACCTCTGAAGGCATGGTACTCGCTGCAGTAAAGAAAAAAAAATGCAGTGTGTTGATCCCTGATCAATCCCTACTCGTAGGGACACCGGTACAATAACTCTTGAAATTTATAGCTTTTTGATATTAATTACAAATATAAAGGATTCGATATATGGATACACAACCCAATTGGCGACAATACCAAAAACACTTTAAAAAGAGTAAATATCGTCATCCGCAAAAAAAGAGCCGGGCAAAATATTTGCTCCTCACACCACTTGTATGTTTGTTAATCTATAGCCTTAGTGGCTTCGGTTCTGTAATCAGCAATTATTCGGATTTATCTTTTCCCTTGATTGAAATTCCAGAATCAAAGCCCATTGTCTCTTCTGACAAAAAAGATACACAGGCGACACGTCAATCACAAAAAAATGATCACTTATGGACCAAAGATAACGTCCGAAATTTATTGCACGAAACATCCCTGATCAACCTGACTGAGGATCAAATAAATATTGCAAACAGTGATACCAATTATCTTGTAAAAACATCCATTGATACAGAGCTTCAACAATATTTGCTGAAAACCATGCGGCGATCCTACACCCGATATTTGGCAATCGTTGTCATGGAACCTAAAACCGGACGTATCTTATCAATGGTTGGGTTTGATAAAACAAACCTCACGGATAATCCATGCATTGAAAAAAGCTTTCCAGCAGCGAGTGTTTTCAAAATTGTTACAGCCGCTGCTGCCATTGAAATTTGTGGACTGGATCCGGATACAGAACTGTCTTTCAATGGTAGAAAATACACCTTGTATAGAAAGCAAATTTCAGAAAAAAATAACCGGTATACCAATAAAATATCGTTTAAAAATTCATTTGCACAATCTGTGAATCCGGTTTTTGGTAAGTTAGGATCATTGTATTTAGGGAAGGCTGCCATCGAAGAATATGCTGAGGGGTTTGGATTTAACCAAACGTTTAATTTTGAGTTTCCGGTCAATGAGAGCAAGCTTCATGTAAGGCCTGAACAATATCATCAGGCAGAAATCGCCTGTGGTTTTAATCGAGAAACACTCATCACGCCGCTTCATGGCGCATTGCTGGTTTCATCAATATTAAATGACGGAAAAATTCCTGAACCAACAATTGTAGACCAGATCCAGGATCCAAAGGGAAATATATGTTATAAAAGCAAAAAAGTTGCGGTAACTCAGGCCATTACAACAAAAACCTGCAAAAAAATGAAACAATTGATGAATGCAACGGTCAAATCCGGTACAGCTCGAAAATCCTTTCGGGGATTTCAACGAGATCGTATTTTATCTAAACTGAATATTGGCGGAAAAACAGGTTCAATCAGCAATAAAAAGCATGATGTCCGGTATGACTGGTTTGTTGGTTATGCAGAGCAAAAAACGGGTTCTCAACAAATAGTTATTTCAGCGATTGTTGGTCATGATAAATACATTGGCACTCGCGCCTGCCGCTATGCGCGATCGACAATCAAAGAATTTTTTAAACTTGCTCATTCAGATGCACTCGCTAAACGATAAATGAGATGGAGACGCACGAAAGTGCGTCTCCGTTAAATAATTTTCCCATTTGAACTCCCTTGGCTGGAGTCCTAAAGCTTTATAGCTTTGGGAGTTCCTTATCTTTTCAATGCGTTGTTTTCTGTGAGTCCCAAAGCTAAAAGCTTTGGAACTCCAACCAGGGAAACGTTATTAAATTTTGATTCCTAAGAAAAAAGGCTAATGGTCACAGAGATTGTTTCCTGTGGCAAGTGTTTGAGTCAGATATTGTTTAACCAGTGATTCTGGCTCATCCACTGGAGCCCCCGTAACAACCTGAATTTGTTGTTCTCCAAACAGCATGATAGCACGTTGTCCCATCCCGCCTGCCAAAACTAAGTTCACACCCAATTCTCCCAACCAACGAGGCAATACACCCGGTTCATGGGGGGGGGGAGGGATAAGTTCTTTTTTGACAATTTCATTGTTTTCAACATCGATGACTGCAAATATTTCACAATGGCCAAAGTGAGCAGCAAGTTTTCCTTCAGCCAGAGGGATTGCAATTTTCATGATTATTTACCTCCTGAAAAAATTTTATTTATTTGTTTTCAAATTTAAGATTATACCCAATGACCTTCGACATTCGGGCTATCTGCAACTTGAAGTTCTCCCTTTTTATAACGATCAACAGCCTGTCTGACAGTGCCGCTTTCACCAATATAGACATCGACACCTCCTGCCAATAAGACATTAAAGGCTTTGGGGCCACAATTTCCAGTAATCAGAATATTGGCACGATTGTCAACAATGGTCTTTCCAGCCTGAATACCCGCCCCCTGAGAATGATTTAAATTTTGTTTGTTTTCAATAACCTTGAATTCGTAAGTTTCCGGGTCAACCATTATAAAGTTGGCCGCTCTGCCAAATCTTGGATCAATGGCCGCATCAAGGTCTGTTCCCTGTGATGAAACTGCTATTTTCATATAAAACTCCTGTTTTTTTAGTGAGACATCCCACAACAATGTTTCGGGCTATCACAAGGAGAATGTTGACCACAGCAAGTTCCTGCGGATACATCCGTGCCCGTATTCAAATTAAATGAACCTGCACTCATCAATTTTTCAATGGCTTGCCCGCATTCAGGGCAGGATTGTGGTGGGAGATCTGTGTTTAATTGTAAATGTTCAAATGTATGGTTACATTGTTTGCATTGATATTCATATATTGGCATTTTGAAACTCCTCTTATTGCATAAAAAGGGACACGTTTTTCCAGACATCTTTTATGGCCTGGGAAGCCGGTCCATCCGAATAATTGATGAGAGGTACACCATGAACCATTGCCTGTGTAACTGATGGATCATAGGGGATTTTACCCACTGCTGTTAACTTGTACGCTTGCCCTGTGGAAATAATTTGTTCTGTCATATCAGGATTCAGATCATATTTGTTCACACAAAGCATGCCTGGAACTTTTAAAAATTGCGCTAATTCTGCCACACGTTTAAGATCATGCATACCTGACAGCGTAGGTTCGGTGATAATCATCATTGCTGATGCCCCTGTTATTGCTGCAATGACCGGACAACCGATTCCTGGTGGTCCGTCGACAATAATTAAATCATAAGTATTTTTTTCAGCAATTTTTTTGGCTTCCTGTCGAACCGTGCTGACCAACAATCCTGAATTTTCTTCTGCAATTCCCAATCTCGCATGAACCATTGGACCATATGCTGTATCTGAAATAAACCATTGTCCACACGTTTGCTGCGGAAAATCAATTGCAGATGATGGACAAAAATGGGCACAGACGCCACATCCCTCACATGCAATCATGTCAATATTAAAATCAGTATCAATTGCATCATATTGGCACCGATCAAGACATTCCCCGCATTGTGTGCATCGTTCTGGATCAATTATCGCTTTATGCCCGCCCATAAAATCAACCGTTTTTTTTATGGTGGGAGGAACGATCAAATGAAGATCAGCAGCATCGACATCGGCATCTGCCAGCACAAAATTTTTCGCCAGACAGGCAAATGAACCAACAATACTGGTTTTTCCAGTGCCACCTTTACCACTTACGATGGTTAATGATTTCATTTTCCCCCCTGTTTGATGATTGATTCAACCAATTGCTGAAATATTACTTTCATTTCTGGAAGAACATCAATCATTAAAATACCTTTAGAATAAGCAACGGCAATATCCCGATTGTGTGGAATTTCCATCAAAACAGGAATATTTTCTCGGCGTGCATATTCATGCACTTTTTGATCGCCAATGTCAGAACGATTAATGACAATGCCAAATGGAATTTTTAATAATTTTACAGCTTCAACAGCTAAAATCAAATCATTCAAACCAAATGGTGTTGGCTCTGTTACCAGAATGACATAATCCGTATTCCGCACGGTAGTGATCATCGGACAGGATGTCCCTGGGGGGGCATCAATAATAGCAATACCATCAGAGGGAATTTCTTTTTTTACAATTTCAATGAGCGCCGGTGACATGGCTTCACCCACATTCAAGAGTCCAGAAACACACGCTACATGTTTGGCCATACCTTTTTTTAATTGTCCAAAAATTTTACTTTTTTCTGTAATCGCCTTTTGGGGGCAAACCATGACACAACCTTTACACCCGTGGCACATTTCATGAAACGTCAATACGGTTACGTCTTTTAATACTGTGATAGCGTTAAATTTACATAGATCACCGCAAGCACCACAAAAATTGCACTTGGACAGGTCAACTTCGGGTACCATACGAGTGACATTTCTTGTTTCATATATCTCTGGTTTCAGAAAAATATGAGCGTTGGGTTCTTCAACATCACAGTCTAATAATTGAACTGGCGGCGACAGAGACATGGCGATATTCACAGAAATTGTGGTTTTTCCTGTTCCACCTTTGCCGCTGGCAACTGCTATTTTCATTGACACCTCTGCTTAGCTTTGATTGTTAAACAATAGTGCATATCTGATAGACATACACCCAAAGCAATTATAAAAAACTTGTAATAAGTATATGCTTAAAACAAATTTTGTCAAGGGGTGTTTTGAGTAAATGCTATTAAAATCCAGAATGAGAAACAATTCGAGCATAAAGAACTTGTATCATACGTTTATCCGTGGCATTATATCACAATCATAATGCCAAAAGATATTTTGGGATGGCTGAGACCATTGCATATTTATAAAGGGGTCAAGAATAAAATGAAAAAAAATAAAGTCATGCTTGTGGATGATAACCTTGATAATCGAGTCATCGTCGGAGAAATGCTTGAAACCGATTACGAAGTATTTTTATCGGAAAATGGGTCAGACTGTCTGGTGGAAATCCCTACATTTCAGCCAGATGTTATTTTATTGGACTGGATGATGCCGTCTATGGATGGTATAGAGGTACTTTCCGCTATCCGACAAAAATCAGAATTTCGTAATATCCGGGTGATCATGATGACAGTCAAAGCTCAAGCGGAGGATGTGCTGAAAGCCTGGGAAGCTGGGGCTCACGGCTACCTCATTAAACCGATTGAAAAATTGGATTTGATGAAAATTTTAGAACGGAAAATGTTAGAAAAAAAAATGTTAGACAAGCAAGATGAAGAGCGATCAGATATGGAAAGTCATCTCCGGCAAGCCCAAAAAATGGATGCTATCGGTACGCTGGCAGGCGGTATTGCGCATGACTTTAACAATATTCTTTTTCCGATTATGGCATACTCAGAGATGATCAAGGAAAATCCTGAAAATACAGCAGGTGTAAAAAAGTATATTGGTCAGGTTCAGGTAGCCGCCAAAAGGGCACAGGAATTGGTTAAACAAATTCTGACCTTTAGTCGTCGGACAGAACAAACTCCGCTGGCGGTGGAAGTTGGGCTGATTCTAAAGGAAGCGTTAAAGCTGCTTCAACCAGCCTTTCCTGCAAATATTCAAATCCAGTTCCAAATTTTAAAAAATTGCAAGATGATCTTTGCTGACCCTACGCAGATCCACCAGGTGATCATCAACCTTTGTACCAATGCCAAACATGCCATGCAACCAAAAGGCGGACAACTGAGCATTTGTTTAAGAAATTTGCCTGACAATGAAACACTGTTGCTAAACCTTCAGCCAGATGTTGGCTATCTTGAATTGAAAGTTGGCGACACAGGAACAGGTATCCCTGAAGATATTATGGAAAATATTTTTGAACCATTTTTCACCACCAAAGAAGTCGGTAAAGGCACTGGTATGGGCTTATCGGTTGTCTATGGTATTGTTAAAAATCTCGGTGGTTCTGTTTCCGTGAAAAGTGAGGTTGGAAAAGGTACCGTTTTTCGGTTGTATTTACCTGTTATTAAGGAAAGACCCAAGTCTTGCGAGGCCAAAAAATCAAAAAAAATCGTCGGTGGAACAGAAAAAATTTTGGTTGTGGATGATGAACCGGTGATTGCTGAAATGCTATCAAAAGTACTGAAAGGTCTGGGTTACCAAGTCGCAGTGTTTACGTCTTGCTCCGAAACAATCAAGGAATCTCGTCAAAATGGCGGAGATCTGCTGATCACTGATTGTTCCATGCCGGAGATGACCGGTGTAGAACTGGCGGAACAGTTCTGGCTAAAGCAAGCAAATTTTCCTGTAATTTTAATGACGGGTTATTCCGAAACCCTTAGCAAGGAAGAAGCCCTGAAAATTGGTTTTTCAGATTATTTGATCAAACCTGTTCTCAGGGCTGATTTAGCGAGAGCAATCCGCAAGGCGTTGGATAAAAAAACGACCTGAAATAAAAGCGTACCAAGTGGTATTTACTATTATTTCAAGAAAGGGGAGACATATGAAAAAAATAATTGTGCTTGTTGATAATGACAACAATACCTAAAAAAAGAGCTTGTACATGAAAAGAAAATTATTTTTCATTTTTCCATTACTTTCATTATATTTTTTACTCGCCATTAACTCCGGTATAGCAAAAGCTATATTTTTAACACCCGCAGAACAAGCCTGGATAAAAGCACATCCCGTGATTCAAATCGGTGTGATGAACGCCTGGCCGCCAATGAATTTTGTGGACAAGTCAGGGAAACCCAGTGGTGTCGGGGCAGACTACATCAATGCATTAAATCAACGATTAGGGGATATTATCAAACTCGTGCCCGGCCCTTTCAAGGAAAATCTGGCACAAGTAAAAGCAAAGAAGCTTGATGCCCTTATGGATGTCACGCCTAAACCGGAGCGTGAAGTATTTCTGAATTTTACTCACACCTACCTTGAAATCCCCCATGTCATCGTAGCCCCACAGGACGGTCCTTTTTATGCCAACGAAACCGAATTGTTTAGAAAAACGCTGGCCCTGGAAAAAGGATTTTATAATGTCACTTATTTTCGTAAGAATTATCCAGACGTAAAGATTAAGGAGTATCCTAATACCTCAACAGCCTTGGGTGCTGTTGCCTGGGGGCAAACAGATGCGTATGCAGGCAACAGAGCTGTAGCCGCTTGGATCATGGAAGAGGAACTTATTTCAACCCTTCAGATACAGGGTAGGCTACAACAACCCGGTTCCATTTTAGCGATAGGGGTTCGCAAGGATTGGCCAGAGCTTGCCTCTATACTGAATAAAGCCTTGGCTGACATGTCCAGAGAAGAAGTTTCTGCGATCCATCGTCAATGGGCGGGTATTGGTGAAAAAGAAAAAAATGAAAAACAAGGACAGCTTCTGTATAAGGAACAAAGCAAACGAATTTCATACAAAACCATTTTTATTTATTCTGTTGTCATTTTTTTACTTCTCAGCCTGATTACCTGGTCTCTGATCAAAACCATAAAAAAGGAAAATATTGCTGTCAGCTTTGGTTCCTCTTGGTTTCGAGGATTTGTTTTAGCTGGATTGAGCGTTTTCATTATGATTGTTTGCCTGTTGGCCTGGGCTACTCTGGAGATCAATAAAAAAAAGATCCTGACTGATATCGATGGAAATCTTAGGAATGTATTAAAAGTCGCTAATGAGCAGCTTGATCATTGGGTAAAAGATAAAACCTCCCTGATGAAACTGATTGGACACAAACGAGAATTGCTTGCACTTACCCAACGACTGTTGAATGTCCCACCCAATCAGGAATCGTTATTAGCATCAGATGCACTTCAGGATATGCGGGCCTTTTTTGAAAATGATCCGGATATATTCACCAATCTCGGTTTTTTTATTATCAATTCTGACCATATCACCATCGGTGCCACGCTGGATGAACCCCTCGCTACCCGCAATTTTATTTCACAACACCATCCGGGACGGCTTAAAAAAGCATTTACAGGTAAGGTCAGCTTTCTACTGCCCATTCAATCAGAGTTTAAATATGAGACGTATTTCAAAACAAAGAATAATCCACCGCCCCTGTTTTTTATCGGTCCCATCAAAGATACCGATAGCCGGATAATCGCTGTGATGCTCATCGGTATTGATCCCTGGAAGAATTTTTCCAGAGTTCTAAAACCTTATGGAAACAAGAATACTGCTGAAATATATGGTTTCAACAGGCAAGGCAAACTCCTTTCAGACAGCCGATATGAAGATCAATTGCGACAGATCGGGCTGATCACTGATGATCAGAGGGCCATTTTAAACCTTGAGATTCGGGATCCCGGGGTTAATCTGTTGAAAGGGTCTGTATCCACCACGAAAAAATCTGGCTGGCCGTTGACAAGAATGGCGTTCAGCGTAAAGGATCTAAAACAGGATATGGAAAAGGCCGGTGTTTATCATGGACGTTCAAAAATAGGGTCGGATTTAAAAGGATATCGGGATTATCGTGGCGTTTCGGTTTTCGGAGCCTGGCTTTGGAACGCAGATATGAACATTGGCCTGACTGCTGAAATGGATGTGGATGAAGCTTTATCAACCTATTTTATGACCCGCACAATGGTGTTAAGCATTTTGGGATTTACGCTTTTTCTATCTGTAGGGGCTGTCCTTTTGGTATTGATACTCGGGGAGCGAGCCAGCAGGCAATTGATGAATGCAAAGAATCATTTGGAAGAGAAAGTTGCCGCGCGCACTGCTGAAATCCAGGATAACCAGGAACGATTTGCAGCGCTACTTGAATCCGCACCTGATGCCATAGTGGTTTCTAATGCTGCCAGTGAAATCGTGCTGATCAACTCCCAAACTGAACGAATTTTTGGATATGATCGAAGGGAATTACTGGGCAATTCTGTGGAAATTCTGGTTCCTGAATCCAAAAGGGCATCTCATCCAGCCAACAGAGAACGTTTTTTAAAGAATGTCAATACCCGCCAAATGGGAACAGGATTAGACCTTTTTGCCCAGGCCAAAAATGGCGCATTCATTCCAGTAGATATCTCCTTGAGTCCCATTGAAACCAAAACCGGTCGATTGATTGTCGCTTCAATTCGGGATATCACTGAACGTAAAAAATCTGAAGATCAGATTAAAAAATTATCTCAAGCTATAGAACATAGCCCTGTTTCTGTTGTTATTACAGACAAAGAGGGCATCATAGAATATGTTAATCCCAAATTTACCCATGCAACCGGATACACAGCCCATGAGGCCATTGGACAAAACCCCAGAATTTTGAAATCAGGGAAACAAGCGCCAGATGTTTACAAAAATCTTTGGGATACGATTCTTTCGGGCCATGTTTGGTCAGGTGATTTAGAAAACAAAAAAAAAGATGGCCAAGTATTCTGGGAGCGCGCAGCAAACGCTCAGATGAACGAAA
>PEAL01000011.1 GCA_002753725.1 Deltaproteobacteria bacterium | reverse complement strand
ATTCGGTCATTCTTTTCAAAAGTAATATTAAAAAGCCTTTGCATTAAAGCTGACTTTCCTGTTTTTCTACGTGAAAGAATGGCTTTACTTTTAGATATTTCAAGCTTAATTTTGTCAATCCATTTTAACAAAGAACTTAACTCGTTAACTCTTCCTGTAAATAGATTTGGGTTTCCTATTTTTTCTTTAAGATATATTTGCATAGAACTCTCCACTATCCAACAAAGCGCATTTAAAGCGGGCTTATTGAATTAATGTCCTTTTGGCTGGTTTCATTATTCACTCCGATCCGTTTTTAAATAGAATTCTTGAGATACTCATTGATTTATGTCATTATCGGATCATTCAATAAATCGCAACATTTTATTGTTTAATAGACTACCCTCAAGAATTATTAGGAGCAGAGGCTATGTATCTAAAAAAATGCATACACCATAATACCTCTTCAATGATGGTTTTTGTTCAGATAACCATTGTTGTACTATTGTTATCAATTCTATTCACTGCATCGCTGCACGCACAATCCCATGAAAAAAATATGTCAGGGATGATTCACATGCACCAACATTCTTTTGATCCCTTGCTGTCCATTCCCGAAAGAACACTATTTTCTTCAATGGTTTCAAAAAACGAAACTGAAGAACAGCATCGATATTTTATCATTCAATTTCAGGGGCCAATAGATCAAAAGGATTGTCATCTATTAGTGGAAGCAGGCATTGCTGTTTTTGATTATATTCCCAATAATGCCTTTATTGTCCGCATGTCTGGAAGTACTGTCAACCGCATTCAAAACAATAAACGTGTACGATGGATAGGTGCATATGCTCCTCAATTTCGTGTGGCATCTGATGTTATTGAGCAAGTGTCAACCACTTCCCCAAAATATTCATCTCAAAAACCATTGATGCTACGTGTTACGATTTTTCCAGGTGAACATCTGTCCGATATTTTTAAAATCCTTTCAACGCTGGGTACCATTATCAATAAACATACCACACAATGGAAAACAAGCGTGCAATTGAAAATTCTTCCGGCTAACATTCCAGCCCTTGCCAGAATTCAGGGTATCCAATGGATTTCACTGCTTCCAAAATGGCAATTGATGAACAATGTCGCATCCCGCATTGTCAATGTGAGTCAACCCAGAGATCGTTTTTCCCTTTATGGTGAAGGCCAGATTGTTGCGGTATGTGATACAGGCTTGGATCAGGGAAAAACTTCACCAGAAGCGCTTCATGATGATTTTGAAGATGGCAACGGTCATTCTCGGGTTAAAAGTATATTTAATCTGACTCCCGCAATGTTCAATGATGAACCGGATGATATCTTTTCAGGTCATGGCACTCATGTTGCCGGTACGATTATGGGAAATGGGTATCATTCCGGAAGCCAACCGCAACTGGATTATTTCCCTCAAAATGCCAGTGCAGGGATTGCCCCTAAAGCAAGCCTCGTTTTTCAGGCGGCTGAGGATAGCAGTACTGGCATGTTATTAGGGCTGATGCTGGATTTGAGCCAAATTTTTGCTCAAGCCCAGTTTGCCAATGCGCGAATTCACAGTAACTCCTGGGGGGCTGCATCTGGATCGACCTATTCGACAGAATGTGCGGATGTTGACCAGTTTATGTGGGATAACAAGGATTTTTTAATTGTATTTGCTGCAGGAAACAGTGGCGTTGATATGGATCATGATGGCCGAATTGATCCTTATTCCATTTGTTCACCAGCAACATCTAAAAATTGTCTGACCGTTGGCGGTTCGGAAAGTGTTCGCTCAAATGAAGGATACACCTGCACATGGGGATCCTGTTGGCCTGATCTGTATGCAAAAGATCCCATTGCATCGGATAATTTGTCTGACAATGTCGATGGTATGGCAGCATTCAGTTCACGGGGGCCTACCCTTGATGGCCGTTATAAACCGGATATCGTTGCACCAGCAACCAATATTCTATCCGTTCGGTCATCAAAAGCCTCTTATCAAGGATGGGGTGTTGCCCCCAATAAAAACTATATGTTTATGGGCGGTACAAGTATGGCCACGCCTATTGTTTCCGGAACAGCAGTACTTATTCGAGAATATTTGATAAAAATTGGTATTCCTAAACCATCATCAGCCCTGATAAAAGCAGCCTTGCTCAATGCCGCAGATACTATGGGGTCTGGTCAATATGGACAACTTTCATCCCAGGAAATACCTGATATCAATCCAAACAATGTCAATGGATGGGGTCGGCTAAATCTGGGGAATGGCGTATATCCTGAATCTCCAACCTCAATTATTTACAAAGATGAGGATGCTCTCGAAACCAGCGGGACAATTAATTATTATTTTGAAGTCATGGATGCTCAATATCCTCTCAAAATCAATCTTGTATGGACCGATTATCCTGGAAGTCCTGCCGCACAGGGCGGGCTTGTCAATGATTTGGATCTTCACATCATTGGACCGAACGACCAGAGGTATTACCCTGAAGGCGCCATGAATCAAAGCACGATTCAAACATTGCAATACGATATGAATTTCCCAATATTTCAGACAGATACCAATCAGTGTGCCATGCGGTTTACACCGGAAAGTGACATCTGCTTTTTGGATGCTGTATCCATTGCCATTGCCAACCCCAATGATGTTCAAGACGATATCTGGATACGCGTATATGATCAGAACACCTTTAAATTGCGGTATGAAAAAAAATATCGCTACCTGCCCTCTGGATGGACAACATTACCCATCGATCATATTGAATTTAATGCCAATGAATTTATCATATCCATTGAAAAAACAAGCGATCAAATACAGGTTTCAGCCGATATTTTCAGCGATTCAGACAGAGGCCTGACCCAGCAAAATGGGCAATGGGTATCATCAAACGAATCGTTTTATATTCGGGCCCATGTCAGGCAACAAAGTCATGCAACAGATTATGATCGGGTCAACAATAGCCTGGGAATTTGTTTGAATACCCCTAAAAAAGGCGTTTATCAGGTTCAGATATCGGGTTATAATGTTCCAAAAGGGCCACAACCTTTTGCTCTTGTGGCACGGGGTTCCATAAAAGAATCTCCATCCCAGGAATATCTTACTTTATCCATGCCGGAGAGTTTCACCGAAGGTGATGGTATACTAAAAGAAGCCGGTATTGTATCAATTCCAGCCCCTGCTACCGCTGACTTGACCGTTTATCTAACATCATCCGATTTTACAGAAATTATTGTACAGCAAACCATCATGATACCCACCGGCCAGACGCAGGCACGATTTGATATTCAAGTTGTTGATGATCCCTCAGAAGATGGCACGCAAACCGTTATTATAGAAGCAAGAGCGAAAAGTCTTTTTCCTGCAACGATGACAGTGACTGTTGCGGATAACGACGCAAAACCTGTTTTAGTTGTGAGTCCCACAAGCTTCTTGGCACCTTATGGTGAAGGCGATGTTGTTTTTACTGTTACCAACGCTGGCAATGGTCGGATGAAATGGTATGCAACTGTAGATAGCGACTGGTTATCCATTCGTGAGGGTGACAATGGAATCAATGGCGGCAATATCACTCTGCATCATAAAAAAAATACAGATGAAAATCGTTTGGGACATCTCAGTGTTCATGTATCAGACTATCCCAATTTAACGCAAACTATTCCAATACAGCAAAAAAGCGAACAAATAGAAACTATCCTTTCACCAGAGGATGGACATAAATATGATTATTTTGGATATGCAACCAGTATATGGAAAAATACAGCTTTGATCGGGGCATATAAAGATGATCTGAATCAAACAGATTCCGGAGCTGCTTATATCTATAAATATGATGGTCTTTCCTGGCAAGTTGCCCAAAAAATTTATGCGACCGATGGATCTCGTCAGGATTATTTTGGTTGTGCTGTTTCCATTTTTGATACGCAAATCGCCATTGGCGCCTACAACGTTGATGATTTGGGAAATTGCTCGGGTGCTGTATACATTTTTGAAGAGAATAAAAATCAATGGATTAAAACAGCTAAATTGTTGGCCTCTGATGGGTTGCGAAATGATTATTTTGGTTATTCTGTAAGCATATCTAAAGATCAGATGGTTGCAGGCGCGTATAAAGCGGACTCAATGAAAAAAGATAGTGGCGCAGCGTATGTATTTGAAAAAAAGGGGGGCGTATGGTCAGAAAAATGTCGTATCCTTCCCAAAAAACTGGATCAATATGACTATTATGGATATTCAACAGCAATACATGAAAAGTATATCATTGTCGGTGCATATGGAGATGATGACAGAGGATCTGCATCTGGTGCAGCGTATATTTTTGAAAAAATCAATGACCAATGGGAAGAAAAAGCAAAATTGATTCCTGAGGGTATAAAATCCAATGATTATTGTGGGTATAGCGTTGATATCTCCTCTCAATATGCTGTGCTTGGCGCTTATAAGTCTGATAACGCAGGCCCCAACGCAGGTGCAGTATATGTTTTTGAAAGAAAAAATAACCAATGGATTGAGACTGCGGCGCTCTTCCCCTGGAAATCCAAAGGCTATGATTATTTTGGGGCATCTGTGTCTGTTTCAGGTGATTACATTGCTGTTGGAGCATATGGAGATTCCAGTAAAGGAAGGCTTTCAGGCGGAGGATATGTATTTAAAAACATTCATGGATCATGGGAAAAAGTCGTTCATGTGATACCATCCGATGGAAAAGCCAATGATAAATTTGGTTCATCGGTCAGTATCACAGACAATGGAGAGACCCTGATGGGTGCATATGGTCATGATGCCAGAGGTAGTCAATCAGGCATTGCATATATATATTCAGTATTTTCAGTCGCCCCTGTGTCAGAAAAGACATTGGATGCTGGTTTATTGGGTTCATGGCGTACTCAAAAACAAATCAATCCGACGATAGCGATTAACTCACCAACGGTTTATAAAAAATCACAAGGGATATTCTTCCAGAATCCTCCTCCAAAAAAGTCTATATCAGATAATGTTTCCTCAACAGCCATTGTTTATACACACATACCTGAATGGGGAAACCGAATCAAAAATCTTAAAGGAATAATGGAAAGTCCATATCCAGAAATGTTGGTACTCACGATTTACACATATCATGATCACCAATGGCAGTTAAAAGCTGAATCTTTGCCATTATCCAAAGAGGGTCACTTTGACGTGGATATCACGAAAGATCCAGGTGATCATCTGTCAACCAACATCGCAGTCTTTGTTTTATTTAAAACGCTCTCTGTCGAGTGGCCGAAAAATATACGTTCATTTCCAGAAAAATGGTCTGAAAAGGCATTAATGATTGATATCATTGATCGCAGAACAAAGGAAGTCAATCCTTTTACAAAGATGAATTTCTTTATTTCAGAGTAAAGAGACCATGAGTATATTAATTGTTGACGATTCTTTTTTTAATCGAAAACTGGTTGAAACCTTTCTGATCAAATCGGGGTATTCAGACATTCTTCATGCAGAATCTGCCACTGAAGCCTATCGTCAATTGAAAAATCAGCTCCCAGACGCGCCCATTGACCTAATTCTCTTGGATATCATCATGCCTGAAATAGATGGCATTGAAGCCTGTGGACATATCAAGCAAATGCATATGTTTAAAGATATCCCCATTATTATGGTAACGGCCAAAGATGAATCTCAATTCCTTCAGTCTGCTTTTGATGCCGGAGCCATTGATTATATTACAAAACCAGTCAATCCAACCATATTGAAAGCGCGTGTCCGATCCGCACTGACATTAAAAAAAGAAATGGATAGACGCAAGGCCCGTGAACAGGATTTAATTGATATTGGCGCAAAAATACAGAAAACACTCCTTTTGGGGCAACTTCCTGAAACGTTTCCAGGTCTTGAAATTTCTGCATTTACACAGGCTTCTCAAACAATCGATGGTGATTTTTATGATTTTTTTTGTCACAAGGATCAATGTCTGGATATTTTTCTTGGCGATGTTATGGGAAAAGGTGTGCCTGCGGCATTGGTAGGGGCTGCAACAAAAGCCAATTTTTATCGAACGATCACGCAGTTGATATCCGAACATCACATTCATGCCATGCCTGATGTTGAACAAATCGTTCAACATGTTCATGAAGTGATGTCCAATGAATTAATCGATCTGGAAACGTTTATTACCTTATGTTATGCGCGGTTTCATGCAGGTGATCAATCTGTTGAGTTAGTGGATTGTGGACATACGCAAACCATTCATTTTCATGCAATTCAACAGAAATGCTCTTTTATCAAAGGGGAGAATACACCGCTGGGATTCATTCCTGATGAAATATACCAGAAAACAAAATTTTTTCTTCTTCCAGGTGATATTCTTTTTTTATATTCTGATGGATTTACTGAGGCTTGCAGTCCTGAAGGTACTTTTTTCGGTGAACAACGTCTTGTGGAATGTATCCAGAATCATAGCACGGAAAAACCTTCAGAGCTGATTAAGAAAATTCATGATCAAGTCAAGCACTTTACACAAACCAATCAGTTGGGAGATGATCTGACCTGCGTGGTTTTGAAACGTACCTTTGAGAAATCATCACCATCAGTATTAACAATCAAAAGCGCATTGAGTGATTTACAAATAGTCCGCCAGTTTATTAGTGACTATTGCCAATCTATTGATATTGGCCCCAATCCCCAACAATTTATTTGGCAATTGGAAACCGCAACCATTGAATTGATTTCAAATGTCATTAAATATGCATACATGGGGGAAGATCATCATGGTATCGAAATCCATGTGCATACTGACGAAACCCGTATCAGGTTAACGGTTTACCACTGGGGAAATCCCTTTCCTCACCCGCCAATAAACCCCAAACCCCCAAAAGATAAATATTCTGAAGGGGGATATGGCCTTTTTATTATCGATAATTATATTGACACATGTGAATATTCACAGGATGGCAATTGTCGAAATTCCATTGTACTGATTAAGAAATGGCTGATTTCATAATCTTAAAAAATAGAACATCATGTTTGAAAACAAATGCCTGAATCTAAAGCTTGAAAAAATAACAGAGATGGATTATATCCAATGATCTTTGAGAAAAAGGCCTTCATAGACATTTATCCATAAGTAACCGAATCATAAGTTGAATACGAGGCAAAATGAGTCTTCCACAAGAAAAAGTATTTATCAGTGAAGCAGAATATTTAGAAATGGAACGAAAATCATTGAAAAAGCATGAGTATTACAAGGGTGAATGCTTTGCAATGGCAGGATCTTCTCGTCGTCACAACACCTTGTCGTTAAATATCGCAAGTTTATTCGTAAATTTTTTCAGAAAAAAACACTGTCAACCTTATATAGCAGATATGCGTCTTCAAATTGATACTCATGGACATTATGTGTATCCAGATGTAATGTTGGTTTGCAATGAAGCCGCGTATGTAACGGAAGATATGGTCAATGATGCGACAGTGATTATTGAAGTCCTTTCTAAAAGCACAGAACAGTATGATCGAGGGATGAAGTTTCTACACTATCAAAGTTTACCCTCTTTAAAAGCCTATATTCTGGTCAGCCAGGAATCCATTCAGGTTGAGGTTTATCTCCATCAAGACAAGGATCAATGGACCTATGAATTATTAAAACAACCGGATGACCACCTTCATCTTGATTGCGTCAATTTCTCATGCAGCCTTGCTGAATTTTATGCTTCTGTCAACGTTTGATTGCTATAAAAGAAAAGTCCTGTCATGAATATCCTTTTTATTGATAACTTTGATTCTTTTACCTATAATCTTGTGCAATATTTTAGAATGTTGCAATGCCACGTTCAAGTGATACGCAACAATGATTCCAGATATAATACACTCATTGAGCAAACCGATGGGATTGTCATTTCTCCAGGTCCTAAACGACCTGAACATGCCGGCTATTCCAGGCAGATCATAAAAAAATATGCCGGTAAAATTCCCATTTTGGGTGTTTGTTTAGGTATGCAGGCAATCAACGAGGTCTATGGCGGAACAACGTGCCGCGCCCCGGTGCCGGTACATGGAAAAACGAGCATTATTTATCATAATAATAAAAATCTTTTTGAGGGCTTACCCCCATCTTTTTTAGCAGCCCGCTATCATTCTTTGATCATTCAAAAAGCAGAAACCATCCAACTGGATGCCTGGACTGACGATCATTTACCCATGGCAATTTCCGATTCAGATCGTCATGTCTATGGTGTTCAATTTCATCCAGAATCTTTTTTATCTGAATGTGGATTGATATTGCTCAAAAATTTTCTAATAAAATTAAAGCCTAAATGTTGATGTAGATATGGAATGCGCTATATAAAAATGCAACAATCGTTCTTGACATTGTTATCGTTTCAAAGGTTTCATTATCTTTAGCAGGAATTTTGCATTAACCGGGAACGTAGATATTTCCGTGTGGGAAATATTTGTGACAACCGATTTTAACTGCATGTATTATGGAGAAAAAACAATGATCAGATATTGTTATATCATTTGTATTATGTTTTTCAGCCATGTGTGTTTTTTTCAAATGGCTCTGTCAGACGATCACATGGCTCAAGAAATTATGAAAAAAGTGGATGCCCGTGATGATGGTGATCAGTTAACCTGCGATATGGAGATGCAGTTGATTGATCGTCATAATAATATTAGAAAACGAAAAATCAGGCTGTATGCGAAAGATTATGGGAAAGATATTTATTCATTACAGTTTTTTATTGAACCACCAGATGTCAAAAATACCGCTTTTTTATCCTATGATTATGATGGTCATAAAGATGATGATCAATGGCTGTACCTTCCCGCTTTGCGAAAAACAAAACGCATTGCCGTTGATGATAAAACATCCAGTTTTATGGGATCAGACTTTACTTATGCTGATTTGACAAAAATTGAACTTGAAAATTATCATTTTAAACTGATGCAGGAACAAACCGTTCGTGATAAAAAAGTATGGCTCATTGAATCAATTCCAAAAACAGATGATATTGTTAGAAAATATGGATATACCAAGTCGATTCTGTTCATTCAGCAGGATATTTATGTCGTGATACGTGCAATATTGTGGGTACACAACAGTACCACTCTTAAATATATGGATGTTACCTCTTTGAAAAAAATAGATAATATCTGGACAGCAGAACAAATTACAATGACAACCAAAAAAGGCAAGCAGACATATCATAAAACGATATTAAATTATTCTGATATAAAATACAATCAACCGCTTACAGATCAGACATTTACTGTCAGGCGTATGGAAAAAGGGCTGTAATGAATGAGATGTCTGTTACTTATTTTTTTGTCCTTTTTATTATCAGGGTATCATCAAGCAGCATTTTCTCAACAGCAGTCTATGGATGATATTTTATCCGGATTTGAGGAGAGCAGTTCACCATCGGACATTGATCAATTGTTGGATGGATTTGATGAGCCCACAGATCAAACAGATAATCAGAACGTTGCTTCAAAAAAAGTTGATATCAACACACAGTCCTTTTCAAAAACGTTTGATTATACAGGCTTTTTTAAATTAGCAACAACCGTTAACATGGCACATAAAGCACCCGAGACAGGCGATACAGATCATAGAGGGCTTTCTCGTTTCCGTGGAGAATCCAACATTAAATTCAATCTGCGTTTTTCAGACACCTGGAAAGCACGGATCAGTGCTTATGCCAAACATGATATCTCGTATTTAATCAATGGCAGAGACCAATATACAGATGATGTTTTAGAGTGTAATGAATCTGAAAATGAATGGCATGAAGTTTATCTTCAGGGAACGTTAACGCCGCAGTTGGATATCTGGTTTGGTCGTAAAATTATTGCATGGGGAACATCTGAGTCTTTTCGTGTTGTTGATGTGATCAATCCCATTGATTATCGTGAATTTGGAATGGTGGATATTGAAGATTTAAGAATTCCTTTAGTCTTGACGCAATTGAACTATTATGCAGGGCAGTGGAAACTATCGGGAATTCTTGTCCATGAAAACCGAAAGCTCAAAATTGCACCCTTTGGCAGTGATTATTATCTGGGTGATATCCCCGTGCCGACCGCTGTTCCGGCCAATACATTAAAAAACACACTGTTTGCTGCAGCTGTGACCGGACGTTTTAATGGATGGGATATATCTTTTCATTCAGCTAAATATTACAAAGACATACCTCACCTTGAAATGACAGATTCTGCAAATATGATCTTAACACAGTGTAAGTTAAAAATGATAGGATCAACCCTCGCTGTGGTTTATGGGAACTGGTTGCTAAAAAGTGAGTTATCCGGTTCTCACGGACATCTTTTTTTTAATATGCCTGAAAAAAATTTTTATAGAATAGATGGTATGATAGGCTTTGAATATTCAGGGGTCAAAGATACCAATATATCTTTTGAAATGATGAATCAGCATGTCTTTAATCATGATAAAAAGTTGTTATATGTCCCTGACCGCATGAAAAAAAATACTATTCAGAGTGCATTCCGTTTGTCGAAAACCTTTTTCAATGACAGGTTATCGTTAAACACCCTGTTCATTATGTTTGGCTCCGTTGGTCAACATGGTATGTTCCAGCGTATGTCATTTCAATATGACTGGAATGATTCTATAAATATGACCTTTGGTTCAGTTTTTTATCAGACAGGAAAATCGTATTTATTTCAAACCATTCAGGATAATGATAGAGTCTTTTTTGATATGCAGTATAGTTTTTAGGCAAGTATATCATTAAGGAATGTTCGAAAAATAAAAACCATTACCTTTGTGGAGAGTACTCTGCTTACTATGGATAATTCAGGAATTAGCATGCCTTCTTGTCTTCGTATGTTTTTGTTTTCATATTTATTTAGTGTAATCCTGGTTTAAAAAAGAGAATTAACGATCTTTCCGCATCTGATGGATACACCTATCCAGCATCCAAACAGAATTTCCAGACAGGCGTAATGTGAATTACCATATCTTCAATATATATCTGATCTTCATTTGCATATGTTAAAAGATAACCCTCCTTGAGATGAAATGCTTTCATTGCTTCAAGAAGTCCATTGAACTCTCTTTCCCTATTCATATCATTTAACTCATAGCATACTTGAATCACCTGTATAATTTGTGTTCCTTTTTTGACAATAAAATCACATTCATTTTTTTCCTGAAAGTAATAAATTTCTTCTCCACGTCTTAATAACTCTATAAAAACATTATTTTCAAGAAATCGTCCATGATCATCTGTGCTTCTAAACCCAAGTATATTGGAAAAAGAATGATCAATGACATACAGTTTTTTATTGGCATAAAAATTTTTTTTCAGAGAATGGGAATGCTTGGTAAGCAAAAAAACAACAAAGTTATTTTCAAAATATTCAAAATAGTTTTTAATGGTTGTCGTACTTTTTAGCGTCAACATATTTTTTAATTTGTTAAAACTAATGGGTTTCCCAATATTACTAAAAGCAAATATAAATAGTTCTTTCATGGCTTTCTCGTTACCAATGTTATATCTGACCAAAATGTCCCTATACAGGATGCTTTCATATAACGATTTGATATAATTTTTGTTATTTGTTTGAAGATACTCAGGCATTCCACCGGTTATGGAATATTCATGAAATGCACGCATCAGTTTTGACTTTTCATTTGTTAAAAAAAAAGACTTTGAGCTGTATGTTATTTTGAAATAATCAAGATATTCTGAAAATGAAAATGGATAGATTCGATTTTCAACATAACGGCCAGTTAAATGCGTACCCAGCTCTTTACTTAATAAACGGGCATTGGAGCCTGTTATATATACTTTTTTGTTAGATTGATGGAGTCGTCTGACAAATCTTTCCCATTGATCAATATTCTGAATTTCATCAAAAAAGTATACAGACTTTTCCCCATACAATTCGTGAAATATTTCATCAATTCCTTGAAAATCTTCAACTGTAAAACCTACCAGGCGATCATCATCAAAATTAAGATAATAGCCATCATAAGTTTGTTTTAACTGAAACAACAACGTTGATTTTCCACATCTTCGAATACCTGAAATGATCGATATAAATGGTTCATTATGCCTGCTGGAGATATCATCGAATTGTGTTCGTTTAATCCAGTCTGACTCCATCAAACTATTTTCTTGGTCCAGGATGACTGTTTTTAAAGCAGAATGATTCATGTTTTTATCCCTTGTGTAATTTATTTTCCATTCTGAATGGAAAATATCAATAAAAATATCTATCGTCAATGGAATATATTTTTTATTTTTGCAAAGGGAAAGGATTAAAACGTTTTTGTAATAAAAGGGTATGCTCGTGCAGAATGCGATTGATCTAATCTTGAAGACTTCGCTAAAGAATTTCCAATAAATCTGAATCCATCCAATTTTTTTCGAGCATTCCTAAGGATAACTCAAGGATGAAACAGTTGAAAAAAAAGGCATAATCGCAAGAATTAACGCATAATTAATTGCTGCAAAAGGTAAATCACATCCTTAAGATCGGTCACGCCATTACAATCAGTATCAGATGAACACCAAAGGGATTCAATATCAATCGTTATTGGTGGCAAGAATTGCGTTTCTCCTGCTATGATATGAACAGCATCATGCCCTGTAAATTGAAACCCCGGTCCTGAGATTTCTAGCGGGTAGATGCCTTCTGGAATGTTATCAAACCTGAAACTGGCGTCTGGCTGAATCGCAGCCTTAACATTTGAATCAAGAAGTTGAACAACCAAATGGGCATCATTATAAGTAAATGCATGCTGAGCAATGAGCAGTTCAACCTGTCCTTTCAAAGAGCCATATTTTGGGTCTCCAATGATTATACTGAGCGGCTCGGAAGTAAGCATTCGACCATAGTAGTCCTGAGCCATAATAGCCAATTCATAGTTGCCTGTGGGGGTGACACCTTGAATTTCACCACAAAAGGTCATTGGCCGGCACGCTGTCATGTTTATTGTAAAAAAATTGCCTTGTTGAATGTCAGATGTTGTATGAACCATTCTGGCACTTGCCTGAACCATTGTGACGTTGAATAAAACGGTCAATGCAAGACTGTCGCTGGTAACAGGGGACGTTCTGATGTCCTGAACAAATGGTGATTCCGAATTCTGTCCGGATGGATTCAATTGAATTTGATTGGCAAAGACACCATCCAGAATATCGGGCACGCCATCTCCATTATCGTCAAGCCGGGGAATGGCGGCTGTCTTGTGTATCCAAAGGGATTCCTGCTTTCGAGCTTCTTTAAATGCGTCATAAACCGACAGCTGACTGTCAAGCCCATTTAAAAAGTAATACAAAAAGGATCCATAAGCAGAAAGATGTCCTGATGTAATCAGTGTTCGTGATTTTGAGGTCATAAAAGGAAGGCTCTGATTGGCATTTTCGCCGCTGATCACAACAACAATTTGACCACCGGTTTCTTGTTCGTACAGAGCAAAAGCATTATGAAGCTCTAAAGCGGATAAACGCTGATTATCTGCTAAATGCAGTTCCGGTGTTTGTGTATCAGTATTGATTGACCATTGTCCCTGGATAAAAACAAAGAATGGTTTATTGGAAGAATAGGCATCAACAGCCCATTGAGCGATGGCCTTTTGAATAGTGATCCTATCAGGAGAAGAATCAATGATCGGATCAGGGATGCCATCGCCATTTATATCCAGCGTTTCTCCCAGGGCAGCCATAAAGATATCTCTGTGTTGAAAATCATGGTTTGAGAAGGTGCGATAGATATTCTCCAAAGATAAGTGTTGGTCTTTCTCTGAAAGAACGTCATCCTCAGCTTGAATAATCAGAAGAGATCCCTGACTTTCCAACGATCGAGGCCATGAAACTTGAAATAAACCACTGCCTTGAGTGCCGACCCAAAGCTTGTCTTTATCAGATGCCACAATGGCTGAGAGAGTTGTCATGTCTGAGATGTTTTCATTTAATGAAAGGGTATGCCATTCTTTCGTCAGGGAATGAAACCGGTAAATGTGACCATAATTATCACCCAACCAGAGGACACCATCCTGTGCATCTGAAAGAGCTGTGATGGTGTTGTGGAGCAATGCGGAGTTGGTTGTATCATATGATTTCCAGGTTTCTGTATCCAGGTCAAAATATGAAAGGCCGCTGTACAATGTGCCGATCCATAAATGTCTGGATTGTGTACCAATGATGGTTTGAATATGATTGTCTGAAAGATCACTTGTTCCCTGGTTGAATCTTTCCCAGGTTTCATCGATATATTGAAACCCTAACAGACCATTTTGTGCAGTACCTGCCCAAATACGGCCATCCGATGACTGTGCCAGACAGGTAATGTGATCTTTCAGGTCGTTTGTGTCTGTCTGAAAATTTTTCCATTGAAGTGTTGTGGGATGAAATCGTGCCACGCCCTGTGTTGTACCCATCCAAAGATAGGCATTTTTATCATACAACAAGGCTGTGACATTGTTGTCGGGAATAGCACTGTTTTGTGTTTGATAAATAGACCATTGACGATGGGTATCATTGAAAACAGCAAGACCATTGGACGTTCCCACAGCCATTTGACCATCAGATATTTCAACAATACATCGGACATCATAAGCAGGAAGCGGGCTGTTCATCGGGTCCCATCCCGACCATTCATGGTTTTTGGGATTGAAACGACTCAATCCATGATTTCGAAAGCCTAACCACAGGGTTTCATTTTCTGCTTGCGAGACACAGGCAAGAGAATTATCTGGCAAATAACGTTGATTTAAAATCATGCAGTGTTGTTTGTTTGCGTGAATGTCCATTTGAATCAGATAGTCATTCACATTGATAATGACTGTATTGTCATCACTTGTCGTAAGAGCGTTAACATGAGGATCTGGTAATGGACTATTTTCATGGGTATAAATATGCCATGAATCTGTTTCAGGATTGAATAAAAATAAGCCTTTTTCTTCTGCTGCAATCCAGATGTTTCCATCAGGCGTTGACAAAAGATGATCAACATAATTCATTTTCAAAGGACTGTTGCCTGAATTGTATGGTTGCCATACATTACTGGCAGGATCAAAACATGCGATCCCCTGGTTCCAGGTTCCAATCCAAATCTTGCCATTCTCAGAATGTTCGACAACATTGATAACATCATCAGGTAACCCGCTTGAGTCTTTTTTAAAAATCTGCCATTGCTCTGTTGAAGGATTTAAAACAGCCAGGCCCCGATGTGTTGCTATCCAAAGATTATCATCATGGTCAACCGTAAGATCCTGAACATGATTGGAAGGCAGATCTGTATTCTTTGCAGAGTATTCAAACCATTTTTTTTGCAGAGCATCCCAACAAAAAATGCCACCACCCAATGTTCCAATCCACAATTTTTTCTGATTCATAGATCTGGCCAGCGCATGCACATGATTTTCAGTCATCACGGTGTTTTGCGTATTGAATGTTGTCCACTGCCTGCTGTCTGGTTCAAATCGAACCAAACCATTGGTTGTGGCAAACCAAAGGCTGTTATCAAAAAGCTGGCAAATATCCTGAACCATTCCAGCCGGTAATTGCGAGCGATAGTACTTTTGCACATTATTTTTTAAATCGGCACAAATCAAGCCTCCATTTGTACCAACCCAAACAAGATTACTGTGATAGTGATCTTGATATAGACAATTTGCCCTGGATGCATTCAAATATTGCTTTGTCAATTGCTGATCTTTTTGAAAAACATCATGACGCACCTGCACCCAATACACAGCGTTTCCAGTTTGACCATCAGCATCCATTATATTCAACCACACACGATATTCTCCAGGGGAACCATAAGCATGTGTCGGGTTGACATCAAAGGATACAGAAGCATCTCCAAAATCCCATACATAATGAATCGGTTGCCTGGCATCCAGGATATCGGCAGCCATTGACTGTTCATAAGAAAGCGATCCGGAAATGGGCGATGCTGTGATTTTTACCTGAATTTCACTCAATGCAGAGTCAGGAAAAAGGCCACAACAAAAGATGAGTATTAAAAATGGAATTGTCTTCAAAAAAGTCTTCTTTGCTAACCATTTGAGTGCCAGTTCTGACATCAATACAATTTCCTTTCAATTTGATGAGTTGATTCTATCCCGCGTCCTTTAGTTTCTTGAAAAAACTTTTGATTTGAATGGCTATCAAGAAAATACTTTTATCTGTTTTTTGCAGTTTTGCAACCAAAAAAGATTGATGTTGGACGTCGTTCTCAATGGTCAATTTTTAGTGTTAGATAGTGAATTTTCTTCCAATGGCGCGGGTTCCATATGATATTTTTTTAATATTTCACGAATTTTTCCAGAATGAAATAGTTTTACATAGGCTTGATTAAAGAGTTGAATCCACCGAGTTGGCGTTAATTGAGGATTAAAACCAAAATAATATGATAACCTTCGATGAGGACCGGCATACCGGATATTTTCGAGTTTTAATTTGTTCAGGAGGCTATACCCGACATCTCTATTGGAATAGACAGCGTTGACTCTTTCAACAGATAATTTGCGAAATCCAGACTCATCATTATCTTCCATATCAATATAAAAATCGGACATTTCGTGTTTGATTTTATTCAAAGACGCAGAAGTATTGGAAGGTCCAAAAACACCGACAATGTATCCGGTGATATCAATGGGGTTTTTATATGCAATAGGATTGTGTTTATTGACAAAAAAACCATACTCCGTTTGAATAATCGGGGGTGAAAATTTCAGCCATTCTTCGCGTTCAGGATTTTTCCCAATAAAAAAAACTCCATTGACACGGGCCATCTTGACTTCATAGTAGGCTCTCCGCCAGGGATACAGATCAATGACACAATCTGCTTTTATTTCTTCACACACAGCATTGGCAATATCAATAGAGGGGCCAGAAGGATAACCTTCTTTGCTTAAATAGCTGAAGGGTTCCAGGTTTTGCGTGGCAAAAGATAAATGCATCGCAAATGCCGGCGTCAAAAAACTTTCAATAACAATAATAAAAAGAATCAGTTGACCTTTTTTCATTTATAATTATCCGTTAAAGACATAAAAATTCTTGAATCAATTGCTGGGCAACGCGTTCATCATCCAGCAGTTCTAATTGATTGCGTAATTCTTCAGGTGTCAAGACAGGATGATTGATCATTTCTGCAAATTTTTGAAAGGATCGTTTAATTTCATTATCTGTCATGGGGGTTTTTAAAATAGTGCCATTGCTGCCTTCTTGTATCAACTCCGAATAGCCACATCGATCACTCACCATTACAGGAAGCCCCATAGACTGGGCCTCTGCTGCTGCTCGACCAAAAGGTTCATAGCGAGAGGGTAAGACGAATCCTTGACATAGTGCCGAATATTGCCATCCATTTTCTTGCGGTCCAAGGAAATGAACTCTGTCCTCAACTCCCTCGGAAATAGCAATCTGTTGAAAGGTCTTTTCAGATCCTTTACCAATAATGAGCAAATGAAAATCATCACCCATATATTGCAATCCTTTGATCGCAATGTCCAGGCCTTTACGCATAAACCCACTGCCCAAAAACAGAAGCATTTTCCATTCCGAACGAAAAGAATATTTTTTAAGTAATTCATTTTTTATAACAGCCCTTTGTTCAAACGATTTTCCAATTCCTTTCCAGTCCACACTATTAAAAACAACAAGCATTTTTTCATTAGCCACATGGTAGTGATGTGAAATATCTTCTTGAACCATTGAGGAACAACATCGAATTTTTTTTAAATTTTTGTGGGTAAAAGCCTTTTGTTCAACAGCCATCAGATATCTATGAAAAAGACTGAATTTTCTAAAAAATCGTTGAACTGCCGAGCTATTCTGATTTTTTATTTGCAAAAAAACCCGATGACTACCAGCACCCGCGTGAATATGTGTACAGGTATCCACCTGATCCATTGATAACACGCAAGAAAAGTGATATTTCTTTAGATAGTGTCGAACAGATCGGTTGAAATCCCATGCCTGATACAGACGATTTCCCCGATTATGGCCCAGCTCAACAATGTCCAAATGTGGATGGCTTATGGGCCAATGTTGATTGGGCCATGTCAATAATGTTATCTGAACATGATGATCAAGTAATTTTCGCATTAAGTTCAGTGCATGCATTTCTATCCCACCAAAGGGAGAATATCCACTGCGTATCAACGCCATTTTTTTTTCAGCCATAAAAAAACCTCTTTTCAATTCAAAGAATGCCATTTTTCGAGCATTCTTTAATACATTTTCAAAATCCCGATGACAAACAATAAACAGCGTAAGTTTTATTTTGAAAACAGATGGGTAACTTTAATTGCAATGTACGAGGTGTCAGTATGCCTGTCAAGCCATATTTTGATGCAATGATTTGCCAGTCTTGGAAGGATCGCTCTTCCAAAAACGTTGTGATCTGTGACAGAGATTCTCCAGGCTCGCATAAATCTACATGAAAGATGGTTTGAAAAATGTCCCGAACAGCAGGGATGGTTTGTGGTAAATAATACATGCCATTGAGTTGAGACAAATCCAGTAGAATTTCACGATGAGTCTTTAACTGGATGGGGGAAAGTTCCCAGAAAGGTGATGTTGTTAAAAGTACCCCATGATCCTTTTTTAAGGCTTGAATCAGCACTTCAGCATCTTGGGGGATAACATGCTTGTAATTTCTGATCCACAGACTGTCAATCACGCTCAGCCCGACTAAAATGAAAATCAAGATCATCTTCATATGAAATTGATTTAAAAAAGTTTCAGAAGACTTCACTTCAGTGGGAAATTCATTGAATATCAGAATTGTCAGGCATGTCAAAAACATTAACAGCGGCCATCCAGATAAAATTACTTTAAAAAATGAACTCGAGCGATGAAACGCTGCAAGGGATGACGAAATCGTTATACCTGAAATGTTGCCACTCACAATGAGGAAGATAAAACCACTAACAATCCAAAGACACCATCGTCGGCCAGAAATCAGGCTGTGATATATTAGAATGCCCGATGCTATACATGGATAGGCAATACTGGACAGGTTCAGCCATCGGGGGATCATCATGGCATCCATTGGATAGCTATGGGCGATTTGTGGAAAAAATAACGCGACAGGTACGTATAGTGTGCAAACAAGTATGACTGTCGTCAAAGGGATGATGAATCGAAAAAGGAAAGCTGGCAATGATTGAATTCTTGTGAGAAAAAAAAACAGTATTAACACGTATATTTCAGGCTCAAAAAACTTCAGTCCATCCATTGATGATGAAAAATGATCGGTCAGTGCGTGATGATCTGAAACAAAAGTTTGAGATATGCACTGATGGATATCTGCCGGTAATTTGATGTCATTGGTTCCTGAAAAAAGAAAATGGATCAGGGCACTGATTCCAAAAAAACAAAATCCCACCAAAAAACTGTTCAAAAAGGAACGAAATTTTTTGTCTTGAACAAGACATCCAACACAAGTACCCATCCCAATCCAACAGGCTATTGCCAGGGTGGGATGAATGGATGGTAAAAGACCGACACAAAAAGCCGAAGATCGATTCCATCCCAAACTAAAAAAACAGAATATCAACAGAACGCTAAAAATCCCAATGATGCCATATAATGAGGTATTCAAGGGAAAAAGCATCGGATAACCATGACCGTGAAACACAGCCATATAGTTATTTGGCCAAAATTTTTGACAAATACTTAAATGAAGAAGCAAAACAGGAAATGTTAAAGAAAATATCAGGTGACGAGAAAAAATAAAAGCGATAAGACTGACAGCGGAAAAAGCAATAGCACACTGAAGACCTGAAAACAAAATACAGAGTGACCATTCAGGAATGCCCATCATCAAAAACAGTGCCGGAATTTGAATGAACAGAGAATAAAGTCCCCTGTGTCCGATATTCATCGGATTTTCATCAGGATAGTGCATGACATTGGCAAGGACTTGCGCGCTTTCAACATTGTGCGTCCAAACAGGCATAATCACTGCACCCAGAAAAAATCCCAAAAAAAATGAAAAGAGAAAACACTGTTTTGCTTGCTTGTCGTTTATATGATTATATTTTTCAATCATTTGAAATGACAATTAATACTTGACTTCGATTAAAAATAATCCTTGCGATGGTGCTGTTGGACCCGCCTGATCCCGATTTTTTGCCTGTATAATGGTCGGTATATCATCGGGCTTCAGTCGCTTTTTACCAATTTCAACCAGTGTGCCAACAATATTTCTGACCATAAATCGCAAAAATCCATCCGCTTCAATTTCATAGATCATGTATTGATTTTCATTGACAGTTAATTCTGACCGCAAAATCGTTCGAACCGTTGTTGAACGAGGGCTACCAGAACCTTCGAATGATTTGAAATCTTGTGTTCCCTCAAAAAAAGCAGAGGCAGCTTGCATGTCAGAAAGGCTGAGTTTATAGGGGAGAAACCAGCAGTATTGATGAAAAAGGGCCATTTTATGCAGGCGTTGTCCGATATAATACCGGTACGTCTTGGATTTAACATCGTACCGGGCATGAAAATTACCCGGTACTTCAAAGCATGAATGGATGGCAATATCCCTGGGTAAAAGACTGTTCAGGCCATTGAGAAAAATAGTGGGTGTCAATCGTGTGTTACACTTGAAATTAGCCACTTGCTGCCAGGCATGGACACCGGCATCTGTTCGACCTGAACCAATTAACGTTACCTGTTCACCGGTCATTTTACAAATGGCGGACTCAATGATTCCCTGTATACTGGGGCAATCTTTTTGACGTTGCCATCCACTATACTGTGATCCATCATACTCGATAACAATTTTAATATTTTTATATCGAATATCCAAATTCTGTTTCAAAGCGTTTGAAAAACTCCTCTCGTCCAAACGAATGGTTCTGCGTTCCATAAGATGCAATTTTATAAGCACCCATCAGCGATGCAATCTGTCCGGTTGTTTTCCAGTCCATATCATTCATGATACCATACAGAAGGCCAGCTCGGTATGCATCGCCGCAACCTGTTGGATCCAAAACCGATGGTGCCTTGACCACTGAAATTTCAAAAATTTCTTTTGGTGTATAAATGACAGAACCTTCTTCACCTTTTGTGATAATCAAGGCTTTAACACACGAACAAATGTCATCCAATGTTTTGCCAGTACGTTCTTTAAAGAGTTCAAATTCATAATCATTGAAAGTCATCCATCTAGCCTGATCCATAAATTGAATCAATTCCGCACTGTCAAACATGGGCATGCCCTGACCAGGATCAAAGATAAAGGGAATATCTGCATTACAAAATTGTTCTGCATGGTCGATCATTCCTTGTTTACCATCAGGTGAAACAATGCCAACAGTAATATCATTCGCCTGACTGACAGCGTTTTCATGGGAATAGTTCATGGCACCAGGATGGAAAATTGTAATCTGATTGGTATTTTGATCTGTTGTGATATAGGCTTGAGCGGTATAAACGTGATCAATTTCTCGAATACAGTCTTTTGTGATCCCTTTTTCAAGCATCCATCCGGCATATTCGGAAAAATCCATTCCAACCGTTCCCATCGGGCAGGCCGCTGATGTATCAAGTAAATTTAGGTTATAGGCAATATTACCCGCACATCCGCCAAATTCTCGTCGCATTTTTGATACGAGGAATGATACATTCAGCCGATGCAGTTGATCGGGGAGAATGTGTCGGTTAAACTGATCCTCAAAATTCATAATAATATCAAATGCAAAAGAACCGCATATCAATGCTTTTGCCATGTAAAGCCTCCATTTTTAAAATAATTAATATTCAGGTTTTCTGGGAAACCAGGGTAAGTTAATATTTTCTATTTGTTCTTCTTCATAAATTTCTTCCTGATCGTCAATGTCGTCATCAATGGTATTGCTCATGTCATCAACAAAGGTATCGGTTAAATCACTATATAAAATATCTTCAGGATTGATGAGCTTATCTGATGATACCCATATTTGTTGATCTTTTTCAAAGCTTTTATCTTTTATGTGAAATGATTCATCAAAAAATCGATCTTGCTTGACAGTAAAGTTAGATTCTGTCGATAGCACAAAAAATTGTTTTTTATCTGTTTTTTCATGGGAATCATCTTTTGTAAACACTTCGTCAGGATTTTTTTGATTCGTATCGTCTTGTCGATGATCAGGAACGGTTTTATCTGATGTTGAAGATTTTGTTTGAAACGTTTTTTCTGACGCATCGGTTGAATCAAAGGAAGGCGTTTTGGTCTCCAGCCGATGACGTGCTGATTCTTTTGAAAATAGTGACTGATGCTCATGATGATTTTTTGCTGTCACTGCATTATCGGGTTGCGGTATAAAAAAATCAACAGGTTCTATTGGAAACTCAGCTTTTAATGCTTCGATTGCTTCAATGGTTATTTCCTCAACCGCTGATGGCAGGTCTCCATGTTCAACCATTGCCCATGTAAAGTCCTTAAGCAGGACAGGAGGAATATCAAGTGCTGTCAGGCTAATCAGTGTCAGTAAGGTATCTGAAAGTGTTGTTACTTCAGTTCGTTCAAGCGTGGTTTGAATGATAAAATCAGATCCTCTTACACCAATCAATGCTGTGGGCGTTTTAACTTTAAATGAAGAATTTTTGTAATGAGAAAGTTTTTTTACACGAAATCGCGCTTTACCTGAACCCAACTGAATAAAGGATGCACGATTCTGGTTATCTGGATCAAATATCACCCTGCTCAGAATCATCTTCGTTGTTGCCCCCATACTGATTCGGCTGTTATCATCTAATCGGATACTGATTCTGCCATGAGGGCGGGTCACCAAAGTGTCGCCAATATAAAGCATCATTTCTTTTTTTGCAAGGAAGCCTCGCCCTTCATTCTCATGAACAATGATCGCTTCACCATCGACCATCACAACCTGACCGATGGGAAGCCCGGTTCCTGGAACATAAGTGTCTTTGATCACTAAATTGTCTGGGAATAAATCTTCACCAATAGCAGATAACGTTATCATTAAGGATAACAACACGGCTATGAATAGAAATACAAGGTATCCCACTGCCGAAAATTTATTATAGGGTATTGTTTTTTTTATCAATTTCATGCCTGGCCTATGGCTTTTAATAAAGACAAAATATATGGTCGATCAAACAGTATAATATCAGGCCATACTTGTTTGTGCAAGCCTCATCTGTTTATCTGTACAGGATTCTTTCCTGTGTAGGGGCAGGCCCGGGCAGGCCCGGATATAGACCCAAACAATATATTATTTGTTTTCCCGCTTAACTCTTTTCACATTTCTGATTTTTTCAATGGCTTTGATAATTTTTTCAAGATGTTGGGTGTTTTGGACAGTGATCACAAATCGGTTGCAGATGTCTCCTTCAGGGAAGGTGTGCATCTGTAGGCTGACAATATTGGAATTATTTTTACTGATTTCTGTACTGATATCTGCCAGAAGTCCCATACGGTCCGAAACCAGCACGCTGATTTCAACAGGAAAATTTCCAGAGTGTTCTGTATCCCATTCCACTTCAATTTGTCGTTCAGGACTCATTTTGATACCATTGATACAACTCGTTTTATGAACAGTCACTCCGAATCCATTTGTAATATAGCCAATAACATCATCTCCAGGTAGCGGTTTGCAACATTTGCCAAAGCGGATAAGAATATCATCGATGCCTTCGACACGAACACCGGTTTTGGGCCGTCGTTTTAATTTTTGAATGAACTTTCTCACTGTGCTGTTTTTGTTCTGATGCGGTTTGAAATATCGCAGAATTTGACGTGGCGTAACTTTGCCATATCCCACGGCTGCAATCAAGTCATCAATGGTTTTATATTTAAAATCTTTACGAATTTGTTCAAAAATATCTGATTTTAATTCTTTGGAAAAAGACAGTTTATTTTTTTGAAATTCCCGTTCGCACATTTCCCGCCCTAAGGACAAACTGCGGTCATGTTCCTGGGACTTGATCCATTGACGAATTTTGGATTTTGCTTTGACAGTTTTAACAAAGTTCAGCCAGTTTTTGCCAGGATGTTGATTTTTTGCCGTTATGACTTCAACATGATCACCGGTTTTGAGCTGATACTTCAATGGCCGCATGGTGCCATTGATTTTCGCCCCAACGCATCGATTGCCAACTTCTGTATGGATGGCATAGGCAAAGTCGATAGAGGTTGCCCCCTGAGGCAAGGAAATCACATCGCCGTTTGGAGTAAACACATAGACATCATTGGGAAACAGATCAATTTTTACATGTTCGAGAAATTCTCCTGAGTCTGTAAAAGTTTTCTGGTTTTCCACCAGATCCTGAAGCCAGGCAAATGTTTTTTCTGTTTGTTTATCAATGCTTTTGCCTTCTTTATAACTCCAGTGTGCAGCAACGCCTGTTTTCGCAACACGATCCATGGCCCAGGTCCGAATTTGAATTTCAATCCGCTGTTTATTAGGGCCATATACCGTTGTGTGTAAGGATTGATACATGTTGGGTTTGGGCGCTGCAATATAATCTTTGATTTTTACAGGAATGGGTTTCCAGGTTTCATGAATAATGCCCAATACTTCATAACATTGCGAGACTGTATCCACAATAATACGAAAGGCTACAATATCGTATATTTCTTCAAAGGGAAGGTTTTGCTGAATCATCTTTTGATAGATACTAAACAAATGTTTGTGCCGGCCAAGTATTTGACACTTGATATTGACTTTTGCCATTTTTTTATGAAGGATATTTTTAACACGGGTGACATAATTTTCACGATCATCGCTGCCACTTCGGATGTATTTATTGATCATGGAATATTTATCTGGAAATAAATATCGAAAAGACAGATCTTCCAACTCTTTTTTGATGGTGTATATCCCCAGGCGTGATGCTATGGGGGCATAGATATCCATTGTTTCCTGAGCATAAGACTGTTGCTGTTTTTTCTTGCGATTGTCTATGTTTCGCATGGTGTGAAGGCGATCAATCAATTTAATAAAAACAACTCGAATATCATTGGCTATGGCTAAAAACATCCGCCTTAATTTTTCCGCCTGATTTTTTTTGGAATCACGTGTTGAAATCGAGTTTAGTTGGGTGACCCCTTCAAGCAACTGCAACAAATTATCTCCAAATTTTTTTTTAACAGCTTCCGATGAAATCCGATTTTTTTCCATCAGGTCATGCAATAGTCCGGCTGCAATACTTTCAACATCCAACCGCATTCTGGCAAGACCGCCTGCAATCGTGAGTGCATGTGTAAAATCGTCAGATTCATCCTGCTTATATAATTGAATCGCAAGTTCGTACGCTTCTTTTATTTGAGTAATATCTGCGTCTGGATAGTATTCAAATATTTTTTGAATTAAAGCATTCAGTGTTATTTCCATATGATTCATCCATTTTATTTGCTATGGCATTTCAATGATTTGATAGGGTGATGGCATTTCAAGATGAAGTTGTTTTCTTGCGATTTGAATAATACGCTCAGGCGATCTCAAGCGAGCCTGTTCAATTTGAAGCTCGTTTTTTAAACTGACAAGATGGTCTATTCTTTTCTCCAGTGAACGAATATCATACCCGAACTGGAGATATTGAACACGACACCAAGTATATAAAAACATTTCTATGATCAATATCGCAAGAACAATTCCTCGAAACCATAACTTGCGACGATCTTTTCCTGGATAGTCATTCATATGAGTTGATCTGTCTACATATTTTGTTTAAAAAATTCACTTTGATCATTTATGAGAGTGGGCTTAGGGCTGCTTTCTTTAGGTGCAGTCCCTTCCTTGAAACATTCATAAATTGTTTCTTTTGACTCAGGTATGGCAAGCAAACCGGTTTTTTTGTCAATGGTTGCAAATTCAACACCTTCAGGAATGGAGAAAACACGAACAGGTTTGCCATTCATCATTTTTTTCATATATTCCAACCAGATAGGCGATGCTGCCCGCGATCCTGTTTCTCCTGCACCTAAAGAGCCTTCTTTGTCACACCCAACCCAAACACCGGTGACATATTTGGGCGTGTACCCCACAAACCAGGCATCATATAAATTATTGGTCGTTCCAGTTTTTCCGGCAACCGGTCGTTTGAGTTCTTTAACACGTTTTGCAGTACCATGTTCAACAACGCTTTGCATCATGCTGGTCATGCAATAAGCAGTGCTTCGATCAATAATTCGATTTTTTTGGGGAAGATTCTGTTCAAGCACGATACCATTACGATCTTTGATTTTCTTGATAAAAATGGGTTCAACAAGTTCGCCACCATTACAAAATACAGCATATGCTTTGACAATCTCCAGCAAAGAAAGGCCAGATGAACCCAATGCAATGGACAGGTCACGGTTAATCTTTGAGGTGATACCAAATTTTTGTGCATAATCAATAACATAATCCACACCAATATCTTGTAGTAATTTTATGGTCACCACATTTCTGGAAAGTGTTAATGCATCCCTTAAAAGGGTTGGCCCGAAAAATTCTTTTTCATAATTTTTGGGACGCCACTTAAAATGACGTTTTTTCTCTTCATAAACAATGGCTGTATCAATAATCATTGAGGCTGGCGTAAAATTTTTCTCTTTTTTATCAATACATTCGCGAAGAATGTCCCACATGGGGCTATCTTTTTCCAAATCAATGACATCGTTTACATCTTTGAGAAGATGTTCTTCTGTATGATACTCTAAATCTTTCAGACGTTCCAGACCTCTTAGTAACTCTAGAGGAACCCCTGCTTCTTCCATTTGTGTAAAAGATGTATCTGTAAGAATTGAGCTGGGACCACGATCCAGAGCGGCAGCATAAACAATGGGTTTAAACGCAGACCCGGGTTGACGTCTGGATTGAAGGGCACGATTGAACTGGCTTTCTTTAAAATCACGGCCGCCGATCATTGTCATTACATAGCCAGTCTCTGCCTCAACACACAATAAAGCAGCTTGGGCAATAGGTTCTTGTTCCAATGACAGTTGCCACAGGTCTGCATCTTTTTCATACTCAACACAACGCACCAGGATAACATCACCAATTTTCAAGGCATATTTAGGATGACGGATGGAATAAGGGTACCGTTTTGGATCGGGTTTTCTTGCCCATCTCATGTCTTCAAACGGGATGTATCCCATAGATTTTCCAACACGAACCGATACTTTACTTTGAGTTAACTCGATAACCATTCCCTGAACGAAAAGATTTTTTTGAATACCAGTCTCTTGAATTGTTTTTTGTGTTTGAGCAAAAAAGGTTTCAAAATCTTCTTTTTTTAATTGTTTTAACGGACCACGATATCCCTGACGTTTATCTAATTCTCTCAATCCGCGTTCAACCTCTTCTCGTGCAGCTTTTTGAAGGTCTACGTTAACAGCCGCATATATTTCCAGGCCTTGTGTGTATAAAACGTCGCGACCATATTTTTTCTCCGCATAACTTCGAATATATTCTGTGTAATAAGGAATTTCTTCAATGTATAAATTTACTCTTGGTTTAATATCCATATTAAATTCAATTGCTTCAGCAGCTTGTTCTTTTGAAATATAGCCTTTATCAACCATTTGGTTCAAAACGTAGATTTGACGGGCTTTGGCTTTTTCAAGATGGTGAAACGGGGAATATTTGCTGGGTGCTTGAGGTAGTCCGGCAAGTATGGCGCATTCAGCCAGATTTAAATCATTGACAGATTTGTTAAAATAGTTTTGAGCTGCCGCCTCCACCCCATAAGCACCATGTCCCAGATATATTTGATTTAAATACAAATACAAAATTTCATCTTTTTGAAGGCGTCGATCAATTTGGTAGGCTAAAATGGCTTCGCGAATTTTTCGTTCATAGGTTCTTTCAGAGGTCAATAAAAATGACTTGGTTACCTGTTGTGTAATTGTGCTTCCACCCTGAACAATCGTTCCTGCTTCCAGATTTTTAAAAAAGGCGCGAAAGATACTGATAAGATCAATGCCTTTATGCTGGTAGAATCTTGAATCTTCAGCCGAAATAAATGCCTGAATCAACTGCTTGGGAATATCTTCCAGAGGAACAACAATACGACGTTCTTCAAAAAATTCAGCGATTTTTCGACCATCATCAGCATAAACATTGGTAATTATTTTGGGATGGTAATCATCCAGAGATGCTATTTTAGGTAAATCTTTGCTATAATAAAAATAAATGCCACAAAGTCCCACAAATCCTGTCAAAAACATAAGAAAACCAGATATAACAAAAAATAGAAGGATTCGATACATCCATGTTCGCTTTCGGGAATCAGTGACAGGCTGTTGGTGTTGTTTTTTCATATTTTTTTTATGGCGATTTCCGGAAGAAACCTCTTGATAATCATTCATAATGACATAATCACCCATAATGATTCATTCCATTTCCTTGTTTTGGTATTATATCTGTCTGCTTGAAAATGTGTAACTATAAAAGCTAATTCATCAATAATCCTATTGCGTTATCTTGATTATTGCCTGATGAAAATAATTTTAATGCGATATTGTATTATATTTAACGATTTGAGTCAAGCTTATCAAAGGATCATTCCCTGGGTCATCCGCCGAATAAACTCGGGAAAATATAGTGGCAATAGATAGGGTTGTGGAAAATCAATCAAAATTCGTTTGATGCGTTTTGGGTTCATCATTACCTGTCTCAAAGCAGTACGTTTGACTTGCAAAAAGTGGGCATCATCTACATCAGATAGGTTGATCGTTACATCACTGAATTCCTTATATTCGATGGTATCCAATAATTCAGGGTATTGTTTCTGAACCTGATTAAATAAATCAGATCCGGGCAGTGGCGTAACTGTAAAAAACGATGCTGTATGAAGGCATGAGTTGGCCATGACATCGATGGTCATTTGCATTTCTTTTGCCGTTTCACCAGGAAATCCCATCATAGCAAAACCATGACAGTAAACGCCTCGTTTTTGAGCAATGCATATGTTTTCCAAACATCGTTGAATATTTAAATTTTTTCTCATATGGTGCTGCACGCGGGAAGATCCAGACTCTATGGCAAAAGCACAAAAATACATTCCTGCGTCAGCCAGCGCATGGATAACATCCGCAGTCAAAATGTCACCACGCACACCGTTGGGAAAGGCCATTTTGATTTTTAAATTTCGACGATGCAAAGCATCACAAAAATCAAATACAAAAGATTTGTTCAAGTTAAAAATATCATCCACAAACTCAAAATCGTCGATATGATATTTTTTCTGATAGTAAGCGATTTCATCCACCATCCGGTCAGCAGAATGTTGTCTGAATTGTTTTCCAAAAATACGATGACAATAGGAGCATCTGAATGGACAACCACGACTGCTCAGCAATGTCAGATATTTTCGTCGTGGAATCGGCGGCATGGATTGTTCCCGCCAGTATTTTCGAAGATCGATAAGATCATACGCTGGTAATGGCAAAGTGTCCAGGTCAGCAATGGATGGACAGGACATTTTTTTCAGCAAAGAAGTATTCTCTGAATTGTGCGTTATGATGCCTTCGATCTGTTCGATATCATTGAGATGAGGATAGGCGGAGACGATCTTCTCAAAAACAATTTCACCTTCTCCCGAAACAATGACATGGGCTTTTGTGTGAAATAGTAATTTTTTTTCTAAGGCTGTCGCATGAGGGCCACCGACAACAATCCAGGAATGGGGTAATGCTTCCCGTAATTGAGCCGTTATCCATTCAAGACTATTTGCTGAATGGGTCATGGCGCTCAGGCCAATAATGTGAGGTCGATATGCTGATATTTCACGAACAAGTTGTTTATCAGAATATCGATATAATTTTTGATTGCACAGCTTAATTGAAACGGATTGTTTTTCCCTGAGATACGCAGCAAGATACATCAATCCAAGCGGTGGTGTCACCAATGGATGAAGTGGCCTCCGATAGCCAAGATTTGCCAGAAATAGTCGAAGGTTTCCCATTGTTATGTCCTATGCTTTTATCACACCAAGACCCGCCCAGAAAAATCTTTCCAGAAAATATGCTTTTCGGGGGACTTTGTTGAAAAGATGCAACAGTCGGCGTGGATGGTAAAATCTTAAATAGGCCTGCTGTTGATATCGTAAGACATTGATGCCTGTTACAGATTCATAAAAGGACTTGCTTCCAAGATATCGGCCTGAAGTATCTGGACAGTATGATGGCAAAATTTTTATGGCCATTTGATACAATGGCGTACCTGGAAATGGAACCACCACATGAAAAGAAACCATATCCAAATGAGAATGTATGGCCAGATCAATGGTTTGTTTAAGTTCATCCAGGGTTTCAGTGGGAAAGCCCAGCATAAAGTAGCCATTGGTGATCAGACCGATTGATGATGCATAGTGGATATTGTCCATGACTTTTGCAATGTTCAAATGTTTTTGCATGAGCCGTTGAATTCTTTCTGATGCGGACTCAACCGCCAGTGTCAGCATATAAGCGCCAGCATCTTTTAATAAATCAATGTCTTCTTTTTCAAGACCATCTCCGCGTAGGGCGTTGGGAAAGGCTAACCGAACGTTCATGCCACTTCTGATAATCAAATGAAGAATCTCATGCAGACGTTTTCGATCAACATTAAAGGCATCATCAATGATATGAAACTCTCGAACACCATGCTGAAAATACAACAGTTTAAGTTCATCCACAAATCTTCGGGGACTTTTTTTCCGAAAAATTTTACCAAAAATATTATGACAATAGATACAATGAAAAGGGCATGCTCTGGAACTCATAACAGGCATATACCGTGATTCTGCAAGAATGACATTCATTTGATGATGATTCCTCCAATAAGGAGACAGATCCATCTGATTATATTCGGGAAAGGGTAACTTGTCCAGGTCATGAATATAGTCTTCCCGTTGATTACAGATAATTGTTTCCCCTTGCTTGTAAGCAATTCCCTTGATATCAAAAATATCTCTGTCTTGTATCCAGTGTTCAACCAGATGACAGATTATTTTTTCACCTTCACCCAATACCACACAACAAATCTGTGGATGACTCAAAGCATGAGCATATTGTGCTGTTGCATATGGACCGCCAATGATAATCCGTGCTGCTTTAGCATGCTGTCGAATCATCGGTAAAGCCTTATTTAAAAAGTGATGTTCAAAAGATAACATGCTGAGTCCTACAAGATTATACTTTTTCTTGTTGAGCATGGATTGAAGAGCATATACAGGTTTTTTATGAATGCGTAAGTCAATGCAATCAACCATTACCTGTTTTCCAAAGTGTTTTTTCAAGTAGGCCGATAAAGAGAGTATTCCTAGAGGAACATCGATGGATTGGTTGGGTATGACCACATGGGGTTTAATGAGCAATATTTTAAATGGGGTTGACATGGAAGGATATTGAAAACCTATATTCAATGGATACTTAAACATTGCAAGAGACATGTTTAAAATGGCACTCACAATTTTAGGGTATATTTATTTTTTGAAAGTTACAAACCAAACAGTTTGATGTAAGCAATTAATATGCCAAAATATTTTTACTTAAGATCCTCCAGAGAGGCCTCGATGACAGAAATGCGAAGCTCATATTATATTAGGAACTTTATTTAATTGCCTTAGCACGATATCTCGTATTACTAAGGAATGCTCGATTTTATGATTGTTGCAATATTGCCAAAATATGTGAAGATGTCGATTGCGCAATCGATCTGCTTTTAAAAGAAAATAATAGTCATTTTGATAGGAATAACATATGAATGCATTAAATATCAAACAAGTTGTTTCAATTTTTCAACAGCAAAAAATGATCATTAAACGAGATTTTGCCTGGATTCATGTGTTATACCTATTTGGTTCATATGCAAAGGGGACAGCAACAGCAAACAGTGACATTGATATTGCAATTTTTATTGACACCAAAACATATAAAATTATGAATGATCTTGAATTTGCAGTGTTTTTGGAACAAAAATGTAAAAAAGAAACTGAAATTTTGGTGATGCAGAAGGTTTCCCCTATTGTTCAGCATGAAGTCTTGAAAACAGGCATCCGACTATATGAAAGTGATCCTATAAAACGTTCACAGCTTGAATTACAATCCTTTCGACATTATCTGGATGCAAAATATTTGCTGGAAAAGCAAATTCAATTAAGGAAGCATTATGATACAAAGTGATATCATTTAAACTTTATTAATCAATATGGAGAGTTATGTAATTGATTTAAAAAATGCCCATGACATAACATATGACCAATTCGTAACAGATATTCGTTCACAACGTTTTATCGAACGTACCTTACATATCGCTATTGAAAGTTGCCTGGATATTGTACATCATATTATTTCGGAAATGAAATTTCGTCAACCCTCTTCATATGCCGATGCATTTGCTGTTTTGGCAGAAAATGGCATTATTCCGCTTGAATCTTTACAAGAATATCAACCAATGGCTAAATTTAGAAATAAAATTGTACATAATTACGATAAAATTGATCCTGAAGTCATATATGGGATTTTCAAAAAACGCCTGGGAACATTTGATCGACTTAAAAAAGAAGTTGAAGAATTTTGTGAGCGATATTTTCAGCAAAAAGAATCGAATTGATAACATTCAATACAGAGGCAAAACAATGACAACACGCAAATGCTTTTATATCATGTTAATTCTCATTCCATTGTTGGCAATCTATCGATCCTGAAAGATTACCGACAGCCAGTGCTATCAAGATCAAGGGCATCTGCTGGTGGCAATTTAGAGTATATTTATTTTTCGAGCATTCCTAAACAATATTTATTTGTCAAATCTTTAATATTCCTTGAATTCAAGAAAAAAAATTGATACATTTATAACAAAAATTTTTTCTATGGAACTTTGGAATCAGAAGAAAGGGAAACTTTTATGAGTAATGTAAAAGCAACAAAATGTCCAAAATGTCAACAATCCTATCGTATTCCTGAAACAAAAGAAGGAAAAACAGCCACCTGTAAAAAATGTGGTCAGAAATTCAAGATTCAATTTGAATCCGATAGCCCAACCAAAAAAGAACCAATAAAAGCCGCTCCAAAAGAGCCCTTGAAAAAAACAAAACCCATTGAAAAACCAGGCACTCAAGAACTTCCCGAATCCTCTGAACCAGAAGAATCCAAAGCAACAACCAATGATGAATCCAGTTCAACGGATGCTGTCGTTGATGCCAGTACCACTGATGTTGACGCCGCTACTAATGATGCTGAGGAAGCACCAGCTGAGGAGTCACCAGCTGCAGAAACACCCCCACCACCAGAAGCACCACCAGAACCTCCTCAAGAGAAAAAAACAATGCTGGAATATGATCGTAGTTATCGTCCTTTAGATCCTGATACATTGATGGAATCGTTGGATATCGTTGTATCGGAGGATTCTCTTGATGCTCACCTGGTGGTGAAAAAACCATTGGAAAGAGACACTACTTATAAAGATATTCATTATTTTCTGGCGGAAAAGAAGATCATTTTTGGTGTTGTCAGTGAAGATAAAATCAAAAATTATCTAAAGAAAAAATTATTGCACAACCGCCCCTGGAAAATTGCTGAAGGTAAGACTCCTGTAGAACCACAGCATGGAGAGGTCAACTATTTATTTGATGTTGACCCTTTGAAACGTATCCCTGTTGAAGAAGAAGGCGACTCAAAAGAACGTATTGATTTTAAAGATCGGGGAGAAATGCCTTACGTCGTTAAAGGCGATCTGATTGCAGAACGAACCCCTGGTATTCCAGGTGTTCAAGGCATGGATGTTTATGGAAAACAGATCAAACCGAAAAAAGCGAAGCAAGCCACATTGAGATGTGGTGAAGGTGTTGAACAATCCTATGATAAACGTCTGGCAAACGCAAAAATTAATGGTATGCCCATGTTACTGGTAGAGCGAAACCAGGAAAAAGTTATTGTGGTTCCGGAATATTTTATTAAAGGCGGTGTCAACCTGAAAACCGGTAATGTTAAATTTAGAGGCCCTGTGGTTGTTGATGGAACGGTTGAAAGCGGGTTTAAAGTCAACTGTGCGACATTGACCGCAAAAGAAATCATGAAAGCGAGTCTTGATGTTGATGGTGATATTATTGTTGGTGGTGGTGTGATTGGAACAAAAATTCAATGCAAAGGGAAGCTTGAAGCTAAATTTATCAAAGGTGCAACCATTGATTGTTTTTCAAATGTATCAGCACCAGGTGGCATTATTGATTCAAAAATCAATACCAGTGGCGAATGTATTGTTGAAAAAGGAAAAATTTTAAATTCAGAGGTCTGTGCCTATCAAGGGATTAGAACTCGGGATATCGGTTCCCATACATCTCCGGAATCTACGTTGACCATCGGTATTGACCCTTCCCTGTTAAAACAAGCCAAACTATATGAGGCAGAAATAGCTGCAAAGAAAAAAGATCTTGAAAAAGCCAAAGAAGAAAATAAACCCAAAGATGATGTCATTGCCAGACTTGAACAAGTTATCGCTAAAATCGATCCCCTTCAGGTTTCAGTAGAAAAAACCGAAGCTTTACGACCTGCATTGGCCCAAAAATTAGAAGCAGTGAAAAAGAAAGGGGATAAGAAAGAACTGAAAAAAACCATCGTCATGATCAAAGAGATTGAAAGCAAATTTCAAGCTGCCAAAGAAAATCTGGCCAATCTAAAAAAAGAACGTGAAACCCTTGAAAAAGATATGGGCGTCTTGCCACAAATTGAGGCTGAAATCGCTGAAGTGCAAAAGAAACTTGACGAAGTCAATGAACACATTCTTAGTGATCGTCAGATTGCGCCAATCAAAGTAACCGGTAACGTTTACCGGGGAACACTCATTATCGGTGTTCATACGAAACATGAAATGAAAGATGATGAAAACAAAGTTGTCATACAGGAAATTTATAAAGTTGATGAAGAAGATAAAGTGGAATCTGTTATTATATCAGAACCCTTGAAATCAAAAGAGAAGTAATAATGTAGATAAATTTTTTGAATGGTCGAGCCCTCTGATGGTTCAAAAAAACGTTGGCTGCGTTATGAACGTAATATCGAAATGGCAGAATGCGCAAATCGTGCAAAAAAATATATTTTCCGAGGTGCATTTTTCATTAACCTCACCAGACGTTGAAAAGAATAAAACCGGATGGTTGCCAATTTTTTAATGCGTTTTAATGAAAGTCCTGTTGCGCTACTATACAATTCTCCTGAAGACCAAAAATCAGCCTCTTGTGATGCTTTCATTTGCGGATATGCTGAACATGACCACTCATATAAGGGGGTCCCTTTGAAAGGAATTACTGTGAAAAAGGAAACCATTGATAAATCTGAGTTACATGCTAAATCAATGGTTTCTTGAAGTTCTGAACGTGTTTCAGAGGGAAACCCAAGCATAAAATAGCCACGCGTGATGATGCCCATTTTTTTGGCGATGGCAATATTTTGAAGAATCACATCAAGGTTTAAATGTTTTCCAGTCTTTTTTTGCAGGCGTTTTGAACCGGTTTCAACAGCAAAATTGATCATATACGTACCTGCTTGCTTGAGTCTTAAAATATCTTCATAACACAATTGGTCTCCTCGCAAAGCGTTGGGGAAAGCAATTCGAATAGTCACGTTATCCTGAATGATCTGATCCAGAATGGCATGCATGCGTTTACGATCGAAATTAAAATAGTCATCAATAATATGAAATTCCCGAATATTGTACTGATAGCGTAATAGTTTGATTTCTTTTATAAAGTGGTCAACACTTCGAGGTCTTACTTTTTTCCCAAACATGTTATGACAAAATATACAGCGAAAGGGACAGGCACGAGAACTCATCACCGGTATATACCGATGTTCAGCCAAAACGCCATTCATATTGGGATGATAGCCCTGATATTTGTCAAGAGGAATCAAGTCATAATCCGGGATGGGGATATCATCCAGGTTTTCAATATAGGGTGCCTTTCCATTAAATATTGCAGTTCCTTCCTTTGAACGCCAGGCCAGCCCTTGCAAATCATTCAGTGATTGCCCACAGACGAGTCGCTGAACCAATCCCAAAAAACTGCGCTCACCTTCTCCAACAATAACCAACGAAATGCATGTGGTGCGGATAATTGTTTCATAATGTCCAGTGGCATAGGGGCCACCAGCAACCAATGAAATGGTTTTGTGGTATTTTTCCAAAACTGTTTGATAATCGTTTAAAAAATTGCTTTCACAATCCATCAGACTGATACCAATTAAATGGGGTTGAATGGTATCTATTTTTTGTGTCAAAATTTTCGAATTTTGGGTCAAGCGAAGATCCAGACAGTGGGTTTGAACTGGGAAAGAAGAATATTTTTTTATATAAGCAGACAAAGACAGTATACCCAGGGGAATATCCAGTACAGAAACAGGCGTATTCACCCTGGGTTTGATAAACATTATTTTAAAGGGCGCTGACAGAGAAAAAGATTTTGATATCATTGAGCATCTTTTCCAATGGGAAGTTTAAATCGCATGACTACCTCACCTGTTTCTCGATTGATTTCAATGGCTTTATCCGACAAACCTATGGACTGTCCAGTAGCCATTTGCATAAGGCCAGAAAGAAAACTGATTCCCTGATTCATAACAGATTCAAGCTGAGCCGGAGAATTTTCACTTACAGCAGCAGGTTTGGTTTCTTTTACAGATGCGTCTGTTTCATCATTAACCTCATCTTTGCTTACAGGTTGCTGATCTATGGGCGGATTGGATACATGATCGTCCTTTTGGCTTTCAATATTTGTTTCACTATCTGTATCTGTCAGATCGATCAGGCTGTCATCATCGGTTTCATCAGGTATTGCAGACTCATCAACCGGTTGATCAGACGTTTCGTTTTCATCAGGCATTTCAGTAAATCCCATGATAGCATTTTCCAGTTCTTTTAGAAATTGGGATCTGTTTTTACTGGAAAAATCAACTTCATCCAAATCACTGTTCGCCCGAAGCACACCATCAAACAATTCCTGTTTGAGTAAAAGCCCGCTGGCAATGCGAGTTTCAATTGAATGTTGAGTGATAAAGGTAACCACTGTCAAATGGTCCCGTTTTTGCCCCAAACGGTCAATGCGTCCGATTCTCTGATTTTTCTTTGCCGGTTTCCAGACGTCCACA
>PEAL01000118.1 GCA_002753725.1 Deltaproteobacteria bacterium | reverse complement strand
AGTCAGAATACCCGCCATAATAACGATTCCGGATGTTTTGATATGTGTTTTGAATTTTTGTCAGATTCAAACAAGGCCGCAATTGAACGAGATACTGTTGTCAACAAACTTGAGTACGAACAATTGGGTATCAAGGAATATTTCATTTTAGATCGAGAGGGAAAAGAAACCGCTTTTTACCGCCCGGGAAAGAATGGACGTTATCACAAAATACGCCCAACAAAAGATACTGTTATCCGGTCAAAAGTTCTTCCGCAGTTTCAGTTTCGCATCGATGAAGCTGAGCGAAGCCAGGATTACGCTGAAGATGATGAATATGTGGATGAAACCATTTCATTGATATCAAAAATATTTTCGTGATTTTGATGAATTTCGGTCGATTGGATTGGTGTAATCATAATCGATTTTATAAACATGTATGGCTTTGGTTGCAGCGGCAACATTGGTTCGGTTAACGGTTCGACCCAGATTGGATCGATGGTAAATCCCCAAAAGTCCCAAAAGATTTTTTTCATCCAGCAGTTTATTGACAAAAGGAATAAATTCTTTTTCACTTCGGTTGATTTGTTCAGAAACCGCCAGCACATTCAAGTTGTCTAAAATATGTGTCAATAAATCTGGATTTTTTTCCATAACGCTGTTGATCACACCCACCAGGGCTTTTGGCGATATGTTTTTTAGAATTGTTCCCACAAAATCTTTTTGCGCTGTCATCATCTGCTCAACCGCTGCAGCAATAATTTTGGGATCGATGGCACCAGCAATCTGAGAAATAATCGTAGGTTTTTTATCAAGTAAGGTATTAAGAATGCCTGAAATGGTATCAGGTGGAATTTCTGAAATGGTATCCACCAGAAAAACAGGATTGTCAGTGAGAATGCGGTTAATGGTTGCGGCAATTTCTTTGACATCAAGGGATTGGGAGATTTTTTCGAAAAATTGTGGATAATCTTCTATAAAACGCTGCGCAGCCTGAATAACTATATTCAAGTCCATTCGAATGACAATTTCTGAAAGCGCTGTCGTGTGTTTTTGGATGATCAAGTTAACCACACCAGCGATTTTGTCCTTATCCAGACGATTAACAAGATCCATAGAAAACTCTGACAATGGCGTAATGCTTTTTGAGACTGCACCCACAAGAACATCCCGATCCAATAAAGACATCATATCCATTGCAATATCCGGTGAGAGCGCAATCATGCGATCAACAGTTTTGGCAAAAATTGTCAGGTCAAGATGTTCAACAAGGCTTGAAATCAAGTGGGGATTTTTTTTTAAAAGTTCATGAAAAGACGCCATCAACGCTTTATGATCCAGTTTTTCAATCAGTCCACTGAATAAGCCTGGATATTTTTGAACACTTTCATTAATAATGGTTGCCAGAGCTTTTGGATCAATGGCAACCATTAGACGACTAAATTGGCTGGCATTATCACGAAGCAGCGCGTTAATCGACTCTGCCAGATCATCCATATCTAAATGGACGATTAATTGACTGATCATATCGGTCATTCGCCGAATGGATGCATTGACAATGCCTGCGAAAAACTGGGCATCAAAAGGCTTGATGAGTCGGAAAGGAAAACCGTTTGTCATTGTTTGAAACATAATAACTCCGATTTGTTAAATGATAAGGATAAGAATAATGATGGATATCAATAACCTTTCCTGTTGCTGTGGTCAAGCAATATTCTGAACAAAATGATTTTTTCTTTTTTTAATAGGGTGATCCTCTTACCCTTGAAAATAATATGCTTGATTTTTTTTAATTGATATATAAAACTGAAAAAAAATGAGTACAACCAGGCTTCAACAACCCAAAGAAGAAAAGATTTTATGTACCTCTGGAACAATCATTCATTGATTCAATCCCCTGAGCAAACATTTTTATCGGATATATTTCAAGGAAAAGGCATTTTTGAAACCATTCTGGTGACCGATAAAACCTGCTTTTTTTTATGGGATGAACACATTCAGCGTCTCAACAAAGGGATTCAATTTTTGGGGAAACAAACAGGCATAGATTTCAAGGCATTGCATCATGCACTCACCGAGCTGTTTCACTGTGAAAACCTGAAAGACTTTTTTCGCTTGAATATTGTTTATTTGCCTGAAAAAGATACTGTTATTGTCAGAGTCTTCCCATTTCTTTTTCCCAAAAAACCAGCTCGTCTTTACCTGGACACACACTATTATCGGGGTAACAGCCCACATTATCAATATAAAACCCTTTCACGCATGGAAAATTTATATTTTCAACAGGTAGCACAAACAAACCATTGCGATGATTTCTTAATGATTGATACTCACCAGCAAGTATTGGAAACCTGTTTGGCCAATATTTTTTTTGTAAGAGAAGATGGCGTTTTTGAAACGCCTGTCGCCCAGAATATGCCCTTGCTCAATGGGATTCTACGCAGTTTTTTGATCAACGCTCAAAAAGATTTGGACATTCAGTGTCTTGAAAAAAATATTTCAATAAATCATATTTCTAAATATTCACAAGCTTTTATAACCAATGGACTTCGATTGGTGCAACCGGTATCCAGGATTGGAGAATGGTTTTATGCTAAAGATAATATCGGGTGGGAATTGCTGGATAGGCTATTACGTCCAAAAACAGCATATGGCCAATGACCATTTGCAAAAGATACGTTAGCGTGTTAGGTCAATTCAATTATTTAAGTCGTGCCTAAAATTTGAAAAATGATAAATAGTTACATGGAGGAAACCTGGTGATCATTCAAAAAACGTTTATTGCAGCAGTGATAATATTATTTGTTGTGATCCATCTGACATTATCAGCCAATTTTATTAAAAGCATTACTGCGCGTGATGCTTCTTTGACAACAGCCTTATATATCTATGGTGCGATGCAGCACGCAACGTTGCTTGCAATCAAGAAGATCCCTTTTGAACCGGTTCTCAGAGAATCTGATGCATACATGGCAATAGTGGTCACACGTTATCAAACTGAACGAACCTACTCAGATGCACATATTCAAATTAACTGGATTGACACACAATGGAAATATTTTAAAACGTTAATCGCAAAAAATGGCGATAATCCTGCCAATCAGGAAAAACTTTATAGCCATTGTGATCGCTACTGGAAAACCCTGTCCCAAATTATTGACAATCAAACCGCTCAAAATCCTTTTTCTAAAACCATTGCAATTCATATCCTCGTTGCTGTCATTTTTCTAACACTGGTCTTTGTTTTTATCAGGCGATACATTCACAGCAGCAGTGATGTGATCAAAAATTACGACCCGTTGACACATATTTACAATAGTCGGATGTTTTATCGTCTACTTGCCCAGGAAATTGCCAAAGCGGAACGATATGAAAGACCACTGGGGCTTGTTTTATTTGATGTTGATTTTTTTCGAAGGGTCAATGATTTTTTTGGTCATAAAGTGGGTGATGATGTTTTAGAACACCTGGCCCTTCTGGTTGATCAAAATATTCGAAAAAGTGATCTGTTTTGTCGTGTTGGCGGTGAGGAATTTGCAGTTATCGCTTCAGAAACAGACCTTCAGCAGGCCATTGTACTTTCTGAAAAAATCAGAAAACTCATTTCAGGTAACAATTTTAAAACGGTAGGTCGTATTACAGTGAGCCTGGGTGCGGTTCAAGTTGAACCGAAAGATACGCCTGAAACCCTCTACAAGCGTGTAAATGAACGTTTGCAAATCGCTAAAAAAAAGGGTAGAAACCGAACTGTTGCTAAAAATTAATTACAATTCTTCAGGAAATGACATGAAAACCGTTTACATTGAGACCCTGGGTTGTCCTAAAAACGAAGTGGACAGCGAACATATTCAGGGGGCACTGCAAAAAAAAAACTATACCTGTGTTTCTCATCCGAAAGCAGCTGAGATTATCATTATCAATACTTGCGGATTTATTGAGGCTGCGGCTTCTGAATCCATTGAACGTATTCTGGAGTTATCTGAATATAAAGAACAAAACACCTGCCAAAAATTGATTGTTACCGGATGCCTGATTGAACGATATGCATCGGAGATAAAAAAAGAGTTACCTGAAGTGGATATATTTTTAGGAACCGGTGCCTTTCATCAGATCCCTGATATTATTCAGCAAACCAATCGGTCAGCGACTGTTTGTACCCCAAAACCTGAAAATGCATTCGGCTGGTATGAAACAGTTCCCCGAAGTTTCAAGGCAGACACAAAAACAGTTTACCTTCGCATTGCTGAAGGCTGTAGTCTTCATTGCACATATTGCATTATTCCCAAATTACGTGGGCCCTACCGAAGTCGTCCTTTTGACAATATTTTAAAAGAATTTCAGTTTTATCTTGATGCAGATGTAAAAGAAATCATTTTAGTGGCACAAGACACGGCTGCCTATGGTAAAGACCTGTCGGCATCACACAATCTGTCTGATCTGTTAACAAGAATGAGCGAAAAAATTGAACAAAAAAAAGCTGCCACACGGATACGTATTTTATATGTTAATCCTCAACATATTGATGATCATTTGATCGATACCTTTAAAACATTCCAAGCGATTTGTCCCTATATCGATATGCCCATTCAACATGCCAATGATCAAATCCTTAAGCAAATGGGACGCCCGTACAGACAGGATGACTTAAAACGACTCATTGAAAAAATACGGACAACCATACCAGAAATTGTACTGCGAACGACCTTACTGGTGGGTTTTCCTGGTGAAAAAGAATATCATTATCAAGATCTTATGAACTTTGTTCATGAGATTGAATTTGACCATTTGGGTGTTTTCGACTATTCTGATGGTGATGATCTGCCATCTCATCACTTAAAAGATCATGTGCTGGATGAAGAAAAGGAAGATCGACGTCATCGTTTGATGATCTGTCAGGCAGAAATTTCATACAAGCGCCAACAACATTGTGTCGGTCAGGTGTACGAAGTCTTGACTGAACATCTGTCTGAAGATGATCCACCCCTGCGAGAAGGGCGAACGTATTTTCAAGCACCTGAAATTGATGGTATGACATTGATCTCAGGAAAACCGGTGCCATCCGGTGAATTTCATCAGGTTCGCATCACTTCTGCAATGCATTATGACCTGATTGGAGAGGTCTTGTGAAAAAACAACTCAAAAAAAAAATTATGTCAAGTGTCGCTGATGATCTCGAACAGATTGAGATCGCATTAAAGCATAGTTTAGATCCCTATCTTGAGCTGGTACAAACAATAGCAGGTCATATCCTGTTTAGTGGTGGCAAGCGGTTACGTCCCTTGCTCATGGTGATTTGTGCCCGAATGTGCGGATATGGTAACAATGATTTGATTCATTTTTCAACCATGTTTGAATATCTTCATGTTGCCACGCTTTTACACGATGATGTCATTGATCAGGCGAAGATGCGACGGGGCAAAAAAGCTGCCCATCATGTTTTTGGCGCAGCGGAAACGGTTTTAACCGGTGATTACCTCCTTGCAAAATCCCTTGCAATTGCGGGTGAAACCGGTAAAATGGCAATTATTCAACTGGCTGCAAAAATTACAGAAGAAATGGCTCAAGGGGAACTGCTTCAGATGATCAATCAGCGAAATCCTCACCTGACTGAAACAGATTATTTAACCATTGTCCAATCAAAAACAGCGGTTTTAATGCAGGCTGCCTGTGAGTCTGGCGCAATTATCGCAGATGCATCACCAGATATTTTGAAAGCTGTTTCCAATTATGGCAGAAATATTGGTATTGCATTTCAAATTGCCGATGATATTCTGGATTACACTGCAGAAACACACATCCTTGGCAAACAGATCGGTGCTGATTTGAGAGAAGGTAAACTGACCCTTCCAGTCATTTATACACTTCAACAAGCAAATCCCACCGAGCGCGTATTTATTGAAAAAATCATTCAGGATGTTCATTTCTCACATACAGATTTTGAAAAACTGATTGATATTATGCGAACATACAACAGTGTAAATTTTTGTCTGGATCAGGCAAAGGCGTTTGTTGAAAAAGCCAGAAAGCCCCTTATGGTCATTCCGGAAACGCCGGAGCATCAAATTTTATATGATATTGCTGATTTTGTTGTGGCAAGAGATAATTAGGAGTAAACGATGAAACGTTCAATACAACACCGCGTGTGTTTTTTTCTCATGGTGATGATGATCGGATGCAGCCTTGCTGCGTATGCGAAAGATCTCAAAGGAACGGTCCAGATGAATACCGTTGGCACCGGCCTTATTGAAGAAGAAAACGTGGATCAGGCGAGAGAAGTCGCTATTAAAAGCGCTCTTTCTACGGCTGTTGAATCTGCTGTTGGCCAGATTCTTTCTGCTGACATGATTGAAGCTAATTTTCAATTACTGAGTGATCGGATTTATAATCCCATCCAGAAATTTATCAAAGGATTTCGTGTTCTGGCCGAGGCCCAGTCTAACGAGTTTTATCGTGTCCTGGTTAGAAGTACCATTTCCGTAGACACCCTGAGCAGCAATTTATCAGAAATTGGTGTCAGCATGGAAAAAAAGATCTTGCCGGGAATATTAATGTTTATTTCCGAACAAAATATTCATCAATCCCCCTATCAATGGTGGCGCATAAAGTCACAGGCTCAACCGTTCAATCCTGCTGAAATCGAACTGAACAAAATTCTCAAGCAAAAAAATTATCAAATTGTCAGCCGATTTGCACTGGTTCGCAAACTCTGGGCACGAACAGAATTCCAACAGGATACAATCGAAAAAGAAGAAATTATCAATTTTGCCCGTACAAATAATGCCCAAATTGTTTTAATTGGAAAGGTTGAAACGTATCTATCTCCAGGTGTCATGGGCTCGGATATGGCATCCATTGATGCTAAAATTACGCTACAGGCCTTTCAGACCCAAACCGGAACCTTGGTTTCTGAAACCACACAAGAAGCCAGAGCAATCAATACGAATGAACTCTTAGGAGCCAAAGAAGCGGTTACCAAAGCAGCCTCCCAGGCTGCCGAAATTTTGGCAGGCCAGATTGAAACAGGCTTGAAAAAAGCAGGAATTAATGCTTCACAAGTAGAACTGTTGGTGTCAGGAACAAAAAAACTGGCTTATTTTGTCTCTTTTAGAAAGATATTGGCCAGTGAAATTCAAGGCGTTTCTGCCATCCGATTAAAAGAGTTAAAGTCGAACGAAGCTAAAATTGAGGTCGATTTTACTGAAGGCGGGGATATGCTGGCCAAGCGGTTGATGCTCAAATCTTTTGACAACTTTGGATTGAATATTTTAAAAATTACATCCACACATATCTCATTGGCTTTGGTCTCCAAAGAAGAACTTAAACAGATTCGTTCTGATGAAACAAATGGATCTCGTGAAGAACCCCATGAATAATTACCAGGAAAATCACTTGTTATGTCTATTCCCAATATTCTGACAGTTATTCGCATATTGTTGACACCGGTTTTTGTTATCTCAATTATCAAAAATGCGCACACACTATCGTTAATCATATTTGCTGTTGCGGCTGTGACAGATGCCCTTGATGGTTTAATTGCCCGGTATTTTAACCAAAAAACAGCACTGGGCGCTCATCTTGATCCCATTGCTGACAAGCTACTGTTGTCATCCGCTTATGTTTGTCTGGCGATTATTCATAATATTCCGAGTTGGTTAGCTGTTATTATCATTAGTAGAGATGTCATTATTATGATGGGCATTGCCATATGTTATATCAACACTATTCACGTGCCTATTAATCCGAGTTTTGTCAGTAAAGCCACAACCCTGACACAATTGTTGACCATCACTCTGGCCTTGTTGAATGAATTTTATCCGTTGACAGTATTGATCACTATTTTTTGTTGGTTAACGGCACTATTGACCATTTTATCAGGTCTCCATTATGTTTTTGTTGGCATGAAAATACTTCATGCACACGGGAATGGCCCCTCTAAAAATAATGGTGAGGATGCAAAATGAAATCATCCATAAGTGGTGACCAATTGAGTCATTCAGATATCAATACTATCCTTGAAAGTCGTGCTCGGGCATTGGCAAAGCTGCCTGAGAGAGAACATGATCTTGAAAATATCTTTCATGCATTGACATTTACCATTGGTGAAGAACGGTATGCCGTTGATATTCAACGTGTCAGAGAGGTTCATCCGTTGACCCGATTGTCACGGGTCCCTTGTACGCCTGATTTTGTTGTAGGTACTGTAAATATTCGTGGGCATATATATTCTGTCATTGATATTGTCCGGTTTATGGGGCTATCCAAAGGAAAACTTCCTGAATGTGTTTATATTCTTCTTGTTAGCGGAGCAAATGAATACAACAGAGATGCCCTTGAAACCTGTATCATTTCTCACACAGTCCCACAAGTAACACTCATTGGATTAGATACGATTCAACCCCCATCAACAACAATCTCCAGTCAAGCGCAACTGTATGTCCGCGGCGTGCTGGATGACATGACCATCATTCTGGATCTGCCGAGAATTCTGGAGGATCCCAAACTGGTGGTCGATGAAGAAACTATTTAAGAAGATATATTATATTATGAAAAGCAAACATAAAATTATTTTTTCTGACTCTCGAAAATTAACCGATGTAAAAAAGCATTCGGTTGATCTGGTGGTTACATCGCCGCCCTATCCCATGATTGAAATGTGGGATGATCTTTTTACACAACTGAATCCTGATATTGGCGCTGAATTGAGCATGAATAATGGAAAAGCTGCCTTTGAGTTAATGCACAAGGAACTGGATAAGGTTTGGAAAGAGCTTGATCGCGTGGTCAAACCCAGTGGTTTTGTCTGTATCAATATCGGCGATGCGACAAGAACCATTGGAAAGCAATTTCAACTTTATTCCAATCATTCACGAATCACGACACAACTGTCATCGCTTTCTTTCAGACCCATGCCATTGATATTGTGGAGAAAGGCGACAAACGCCCCGAACAAATTCATGGGTTCCGGTATGTTACCTGCTGGTGCTTATGTGACCCTTGAACATGAGTACATTCTTATTTTTAGAAAAGGGGATAAGAGAGAGTTTAGCACCCCAACAGACAAAGAAACGCGAAATAAAAGTGCTTTATTCTGGGAAGAAAGAAACATCTGGTTTTCAGATACATGGAATCTCGCAGGGGTCAGGCAATCCATGAGCAATAAAAAATTGCGTGATCGAAATGCTGCCTATCCATTTGATCTTCCCTATCGACTGATCAATATGTACGCCGTGAAAGGAGATACCGTTCTTGATCCTTTTATAGGGACCGGAACAACCCTTTTTGCTGCCATTGCATCTGGACGAAACAGTATTGGTATTGAATATGACAAAAATTTTTCTGACTTAATCGAGGAGGGGTTAATATCAGTGAAAGCCCTTTCCAACGAGACGGTCAGAAAACGCATAAAGGATCACAGTGAATTTGTCGAAACGTATCGACAAAAAAAAGGTGACTTGAAATATCTCAATGAATCCCATAATTTTCCTGTTGTTACACGACAGGAAAAACTGTTGCAATTAGATATCGTTAAAGATATTGATTTTAAAAATCTTTCAAACATATCTGTTGAATATAATCAACTCTCACGAGATCAAATAGAAAGAAATAACCAATGGACCCAAACATCCAACAAGCAGCAAAAGACATTATACACGCAAGGGAAGTTGTTGCCTTGACAGGTGCAGGCGTCTCTGTTGAAAGTGGCATTCCTCCTTTTCGAGGCAAAGGGGGATTATGGGAGTCTTTTGATCCAATGGAATATGCCACCATTAGCGCATTTCTAAAAGACCCCAAAAAAGTTTGGGATGTCTTGTTAAAGGCCATGAAAGAGGTCATGGATAAGGCAGCACCCAATGATGCTCACATGGGATTGGCTCAGTTGGAGGAATGGGGATATTTAACAACCATTATTACGCAAAATGTCGATGGCCTTCATCAAATGGCAGGAAACACCGATGTCATTGAATATCATGGGTCTTTTGTTAAAAATTATTGCATGGACTGTCAAAAAAACTATATGATTTCTGACATTGTCCTGGAGCAGACCCCACCCAGGTGTTCATGTGGTGGTATCATTCGACCGGATTGCGTATTTTTTGGTGAAACAATTCCTTATGAGAACCTCATGCGATCCTTTGAAATGGCGCAATCCTGTGATGTTATGCTGGTCATTGGCACATCAGCCATTGTCCAGCCCGCAGCCATGATACCTGTAAATGCGCGCGAATCCGGTGCAACCATCATTGAAATTAATCCGGAACGGACACCGTTAACGGGCCTGATCAGTGATTATATTCTTAAAGGCCCGGCTGGCCGAATCATGCAACAGCTGGTTACTGAAATTAAACATCTTCGAGAATAAATAAAATAGGAGTACAAGACAGATATGTCTGATAAAGATAAAATAAAAACAAGTGTTGATCTTTTAACTCAAAGAGATACGTCACTATTCATGGCCTGTCAACTCATTGACCTGTATGCTTTTTTATCAATGGGTGGTATTGCCACCAAAGCAGTGCTGAACACTGCCAATGTGCCATTTTCAAAATATGACACTGACACAATCCAAAAGGCCAATGGTTTTTGGGATGCACATGTGCTTCATTTGGCGGATTATGGCGCACAGTTTTATCGAAATGCACAAAAATTACCCAATCCAAATGGACCGGTTTTATTTCATATCAAGCCTGATATTTTACGCACTGCCGAATTCGTTAACATGACCCATACATCTGTCAGAAGTGAACGCTTTGAACAAGCGCATTTACAGCCCATTACAGATAAGGATCTCAATGATTGCTACCAAAACGCTGCCGAAACATCATTTCCAGAAAAAACCCTGCTCAAGAAGGCATTGCTTGAAAATAGCGGTACAGGGCAGATGGTTCCGGAAATTATTTGTCGGTTTGATCAAGGTTTAATCCCTTTCTCATATGTATCACTGGTATCTGTTGACCATTATATTATCAACAATTGTCAGTTTCAAAGCCTGGCAGATGAAATGAAAGTCCGTGCAGGGCATACCTTTCCACTCATGCGAAGATATTGTCCATCAAGCATAGCCATTCATCTTTCAGTTGAGATTGGCAGAATGTTGATCAACGGTCCTTTGACCATCAATGATATCATTCATTCTGAGGATGATCGATTGCAAGCATGGGGCCTGGATCTTAAACATCGACAATTAACTGAGATGTTTGATATATACAAAAATCATCTTCAGTTAGACACATTGTTGCCACTGTATCATGGAGAAATATCAGCGGAAAAAATTGATCAGCTATCTGAATGGGTTCGGCAAAAGAATCAAGCCGTTGATCAATTATCTGAAACAGACGCGCTTGCATTATTGAAAGAATTGGCAATGACCGATCCCAAAATTGCAAAACGCATTCAATCTTTACAGAATGTTAAATAGCATCTGATGATGCAATTATTAAAAATATTTGTTCACCAGGATGTTTCCCAAGAAGCCCTTGTTCGTTCTATTTGTGACCGTTATCCTCATGTTCCGGTTGAAACAATTGATGATCCAAAATCCATGTACCAAACCATTCTAACATCAGCGGATCCAATATCAACGGGAAAGCAGATTCTTTTTTTAACCCGTAATCAAGGGGCTTTTATACGAAAATGCCCGGGAACCCGTTCGTACATATGTTGTGGCTATCAGATTATTCATATTGGAACCTTTTGCACAATGGATTGTTCGTATTGTATCTTGCAATCCTATTTTCATCCACCGGTACTGCAATGTTTTATTAATATAGACACTCTTTTTGCTGATTTAAAAACGATCACTCACAATCGAACCCGGGGAATGCAGCGATTGGGGACCGGTGAATTTACCGATAGTTTAATATGGGAAGCCATGACCGGTATTTCACAGCAACTGATTTCTTTTTTTTCAACACAGGATCATGCCGTTCTTGAACTGAAAACCAAAACCACAGCGATTGAAAAATTAATTGCTTTGCGCCATAACCGAAAAACGATTCTGGCCTGGTCTCTAAACACCCCAAGGATCATTCAAACCGAAGAACGAAGGACCACCTCATTAAATGCCCGTCTGAAAGCGGCAGCTACCTGTGAATCCTATGGTTTTCCTTTGGCTTTTCATTTTGACCCCATCGTTTATTATGACGGTTGTGAGCAGGATTATGAAACGGTTATAGATCATCTGTTTGACCATGTGTCTCCAGACAATGTCGTCTGGATCAGCATGGGAACGTTTCGCTTTATGCCTGAATTAAAAACAGTTATTCAGGAACGATTTAAACAATCAACCATTATTTATGGAGAGCTTTTTCCTGGAATGGATGATAAATTCAGGTATTTTAAACCGTTACGCATTCAAGTCTATCAGCGTTTGATAGATCGCATAAAAAAAAGAGCGCCAGATGTATGTGTGTATTACTGTATGGAAGACGAAACGGTCTGGTACAAAACACAAGGATTTGTTCCTGATGAACGCGGTGGACTTCCTCATATGTTAGATATGCGTGCTGTAAGCATTTGTGGTATAACACAATTGGAGAATGGCCAGTGAAAAAAAATACATCACTATTGATACCTGGACTGATCATACTGCTTTGCTTGATGATTCTGGTTTTCAATCAACTATATCTTCAACGACTGTTTATGAGAGCCGTTGAGGCCTTTATGGAATTTTCCACTGATGAAAAGTTAGTAGCTACATCCGATATCTTTTTTTATAAAATGCATGTGTCGTTTTATATTTGCATGGGAATCATCGCTTTTTTACTGATCATTGCTTTGATCACATTTCGACGCGTGATGATTGACGCAGGCCATGACATTATTAATAAAAAAGCATCCTCAAATAAACGAACCCTCCTTCTTGAGGAAGCCAACCAGAATATGGTGGACAGTCTCAAATACGCAACCCTTATCCAATCGTCTCTTTTGCCTGATGAGGAAATCATCAATGAATTTTTACCACATAATTTTATTGTCTGGCAGCCAAGGGATATTGTCAGTGGTGATATTTTTTATTTCTATCCCATTGTAAAAAATCTTACTGCGAATGAAGACGGCCTTTTGACCATTGAAGATGGAATGATCATTGCGGTGGTTGACTGCACCGGACATGGCGTACCGGGTGCCTTTATGACCATGATTGCATCCTCCGGTGTCCGCCGCATTATTCGAGATGAAGGCTGTGTGGATCCTGCTGAAATTTTGACACGATTAAACATGGTGGTAAAAAAAACACTGTATCAGGATTCATCCCATACAGATTCTGATGATGGCATGGACGTGGGGATTTGTTTTATCAAGCCACAGGAAAATCAATTAATTTTCGCTGGTGCCCGCATTCCATTGTTATTTGTCAAAGATCAAACGGTTCAACATATTAAAGGGGATCGATGCAGCATTGGATATCGAAAATCTGACCCACATTTTATTTTTCAGAATCACACCATTCCCCTTGAAAAAGACATGTCTTTTTATTTATATACTGATGGCATTGTCGATCAAGTCGGTGGAGAAAAAGGATTCCCCTTTGGTACACGAAGGCTCAAAGAGCTATTGGTCAAGTATGCAGATCTGCAAATGAAAAAAAAAAAAAAAAGAA
>PEAL01000117.1 GCA_002753725.1 Deltaproteobacteria bacterium | reverse complement strand
TGTTTTAATAAATGCTTCTTTATTTTCATTTTTTCACAAATTATTTAACAATGTATCCAATCCATCGATATCCAACCCGTCATAGTCAATATCATGCGGGGTTATTTCAGAATCTTCAACATTGGTACAATGGTTAATAACAGCTATCAAATTGTTTATAAAATCAGTTCCTATTGTATTAATTGTCTCAAATTTATACTTTTTTTCACTGTAACTGAAAGACACCTGTAACTGATGATGAATGATCATGCTGTTAATATTGATAGTATAAATAAATTCAGCATTCGGGCTGATATCATTTCCACATGATCGCTCACTTACTTGAAACACGCCCGCTGCATCTTCATCAAATTGTCCCAGATAATTAAAGCATATCCCGGGCATGCTGCCAAACAACATGTCCTTCTTATTCTCATGGGATGTGACATATTTTAGTATTCCATAGCCCATTCCTTTATCAGGAACTTTTCTAAGCATTTCTTTGATATATTTTATTTGATAGCCTAAATCCTCTGAATCTGGCAGTTCAAGAGCCAAAGGATACATGCTCGTAAACCATCCAACAGTTCTTTTGATATCAGTGTCATCAATTTTTTCTCTTCCGTGCCCTTCCAAAGTAATCATCGTCTTTTTGTTTCCATGCCATTGGTGCATGGTACGAGCAAGAGCAGTTAACAGAATATCATTAATTTCTGTATTATAAATGTGGTTTACTTTTGTAAGTAAAACCTCTACTTTTTCCTGGGGAAGGTAAAAGTTCAATGTTCGGGTATCTTTTAAAATACTATCTCCATCCCCCCCTTTATAATCAAGAGGCAAAGGAGTGGTTCTGACAGATTCAAGCGTTTTCCAGTATGTTTTTTCCCTTAAAAGCTTTTCACTGTTACTGTAGTCTTGAACCTGTTTCGCCCAAAGTTTGAAAGAAACAGTTTTTGGAGGAAATTTGATCTGCTCTCCTGACACGTGCTGTTTATAACCCGTAATCATATCTTCTAATAAAATACGCCAGGAGACGCCATCGATAACAAGGTGGTGAATAACAATCATCAGATGATCGCTATCATTTAAATGAAATAAAACGACCTTCATCAAAGGACCTGTATTCAAATTGATTTCTGCTTGCACCTTATTGGCATATGCTTCTATTTCACCATCTGGATCAGCGGTGTTTATCATATTTATAATCTCAAAGCCGAGAGGATAATCAAGGTCAGCGTTTAGCTGGATGATATTCTCACCGTCAAATTGATACATCATTCGCAAGGCATCATGATGTTCTTGAATTTTTTTTAAAACAGCACGCAAACTATTTTCATTTAATCTTTCTTTTGAATACAACATGACAGACTGGTTGAAATGATTGGGTTGTTTTTTATGATTTTCAAAAAACCATGACTGAACAGCAGTTAACAGAACATTGCCTGTAACCAATTCCTGATTAATTATAAGCGCAGTGTTCACAACCTTATCGGATAGTTCAGCAATGGTGGGATTTAAAAGCAGCGTACTGATTTCAAGCTTCATGCCTTCCTGAGCAAGTCGGGATGCAATCTGTATTGCTTTGATTGAATCACCGCCTAAATCAAAGTAATTATCATGTATACCGATTCGTTTTTTTCCCAGAAGATTCTGCCATACCGCTACAAGTTTGGTTTCAGTTTCATTTCTGGGCTGCACGTATTCTGTGTCATCGGCAGAATGTTGAACTTCGTGGGGGCCCGGCAGTGCCTTTTGATCAATTTTTCCACTCAAAGTTAAAGGGAATTTTTCCAGCAGGACAAAATATGAAGGAATCATAAATTGAGGAATACTTCTTCCCAGGAAACTTCTAAGTTTCCCATTGCTAATAACCGACGATGTAATAATATATGCAACAAGTTCCCTGGAGTTCTGTTGCGTTTCTTTGACCATGATCAGCGCATCCTCTATTTCGGGATGAGCTGTCAGTCGGCTTCGAATTTCACCCAATTCAATCCGATATCCTCTGATTTTTACCTGATTGTCTATTCTTCCTAAAAATTCGATATTGCCATCAGGAAGCCACGTTGCAAGATCTCCTGTTTTATAAAGTCTGGAATCAGGGACATCATCAAAAGGATTTGGAATAAATTTATCTTTTGTAAGCTCAGAACGGTTATGATACCCCCTGGCAAGGCCATGTCCAGATATATGAAGCTGCCCTGGAACACCAACAGGAAGAGGATTAAGGTATTTATCAAGAATATAAGTCTTCGTGTTATCAATAGGCTTGCCTATGGTATTGATACCGCCTTTTTTTCTCAATATGAATGTGGAATATGTCGTATCTTCAGATGGTCCATAAAGATCATAGACTTTTTGTACTGTTTTTGTATCATATATTTTATCCACCAGTATCGACGGAAGGGGTTCACCGGCAAGATTTACTGTTGTAACAGAATCAGGTATCGCATTTAATTTTACCAACTCTTGAATGGCAGAAGGTACTGTATTGATAAGCGTAACAGAATTGGCAGAAATTAGATCTGGTAACTCCAAAGCATTTTGGGCGATAATAATTGTTCCTCCACTGGAAAGAGGCGTAAACATTTCATAAACAGATAAATCAAAACAGATGGACGTTGAAACCAACGTTCCGGCTAATTCTTTTTCGCTGTATATTCTTTTTGCCCATGAAACAAGAGCAACAGGACTGCGATGTTCAATCGCCACACCTTTTGGAATTCCTGTTGATCCTGATGTATATAAAATATATGCCAGGTTTGAAGGTCTGACATCAGAATCAGGATTTTCAACACTTTTTTCTTCAATAATACTTTTGTCTGCATCAATCCTGACAATTTGTTTGTTGTGAAAAGGAAAAGTATCAGTGATTTTTTTCTGTAGTAACAAGACTTTGACATTGGCATCATTCATCATAAATGTGAGTCTGTCTGCCGGATACTCAGGATCAAGAGGAACATAAGCGCCTCCTGCTTTTAAAATACCCAAAATACCCACTATCATCTCAATTGAACGTTCAACACAGATGCCCACAAGTATTTCCGGTCCGACACCTGACGATTTCAAATAATGGGCCAATTGATTCGATTTTGCATTCAGTTCTTTATATGTCAATTGTTTATCTTCAAAAATAACGGCTACAGAATCCGGAGTCTTTTTAACCTGTTCTTCAAATAATTGATGTATACACCTGTCCTCAGGATAATCTCTGCGCGTATTGTTGAACGTGTAAAGCACAGTATTCAGCTCGTTTTCTGTTAACATATTCAGCTGACCTGCAGGAACATCAGGGGCATCCAGAATACCTGTGATCAGACATTTAAAATGTTCTCCCATACGCCTCACACGAGCTTCCAGAAATAAATCCATATTGTATTCAATATTCAGTTTAATAGCGTTTTTGTCTTCAACAAAAAAGAATATCATGTCAAACTTGCTGATGTGATACTCATGTTCAAATGGAGTGAAACGAAGAGAACCAGCAGTCATTTCTCTCTCGTCCTCACTTTCCATGACGATCATTATATCAAATAAAGGAGAACGTCCGGGGTCTCCTTGAATATCAAGCTTCTCAACCAGTTTATCAAAAGGATACATTTGATGGTCAAATGCATCAGCCACTACTTTTTTTACATGATTCAGCAGTTCGTTAAAGCTTCTTTCACCTTTGATCTGATTTCTGAGGGGCAGCGTGTTGACATAAAAACCCAGTTGATTTTCGAGATCAGCGTGATTTCTTCCCGCAACAGGGCTGCCGATAATAATATCTTCCTGTCCAGTGTAACGATAAATAAGTAGATTCAGAGCAGTGAGAAGGGTAATAAAAATCGTTGTGCTGTTTTCCTGACTAAGATCTCTTATTTTTTTTGTCTGGTCGTCAGAGAGAGTAAAACGAATTGTCCTTCCTTTAAATGTTCGCATTCTGGGACGGGAAAAATCCATTGGGAGATTTAGTATCGGTATCTCACCAGAAAATATGTCGCACCAATAACGCTGATGAGCGATAATGTCTTCACTTTTCAAAAAACTGTTTTGCCAGGCTGCATAATCTTTATATTGGATGCGAAGTGGTGGAAAGGGATTCGCATCGCCCCTTTGAAAAGCCTCATACATGGCGCAAAACTCAGATGACAGTATGTTCATTGACCATGTATCCGAGATAATGTGATGAAGGCTAAATCCAAGAATGTGCAGTGTCTTTGCTATTTTAAGAATAGTTACCCTGAAAAGAGGACCGGACTTCAAGTCATAAGGTCTGGTGATAATATTTCGGATTGATTCTCGGGCAGATTCCTGTGGATGTGCTTCACCTGTAAGGTCTTTAAAGTTGATTTTGAAATTGATAGTATTATGAATTTTCTGGTAAAGTTCACCGTTGATATCATCAAATTCAAAGGTTGTCCGCAGAGATTCATGACGCTGCACAAGTTCGGCAAAAGCGCGTTCAAAAATATCTACGTCCAGTTGACCATCAACCATAAATACTTCAGGTATATTATAAGCAATGGAGGCATCATCTGTTTGTGAAATTATCCATAACCTTCGTTGGGCATGGGAAACGGGGGATATGACCCATTTTTTAGTATCTGTTTCGTGAACAGACTTAAGAATACCCACTCTTCGTAATTCTCTTATAGCATCGGTGTCGCCTTTGAGAGCTAATTGCATCAGTTCGTTTTTGGTTTTCATCTTTTCCCCACTGGTTAATTTACAAGTGATTGTAATATAGCTAAATCTTCATCACTTAACAGGTCATTGTCATCAACGGATTGAATAGGTGCATAGATTTTTTTTCTTGATTGGTTAATGAGTGTGGTTAATTCTCTTATCGTAGGCTTTTCAAAAAAATCCTTTATATTTATCTCTGTTTCAAAAGTCTGATATATTTTTGAAATAATTCTTAATGCGCTCAATGAATTTCCACCAATCTGGAAGAATGAGTTATTTACACCAACTTTTTTCAGGTTCAGGACTTCGCCCCAAATTTCTGCCAGTTTTTCTTCAGTGTCATCTACAGGGGAAACATATTTAATGTCTTCATATATTACTTCTTCAGGTTTAGGCAGGGCTTTTTTATCGATTTTACCATTAATGTTCAGGGGAAAATCGTCCATCAGGACAAAAAATGAAGGCATCATATAGCTTGGAAGAATATTTAAAAGATATTCTCTTAAATGAGTCGTATTGATTTTATCTTTTTCTGTGTAATAGCATATCAACCTTAACTCAAAATCCTGGGTTTTATGTGCAATGATAAGTGTTTGTTCTATTTTATCATAGGTCATAATCACCTGTTCAATTTCGGTCAATTCAATTCTAAGAGCGTTAATTTTAACTTGCCTGTCTAAACGTCCAATAAATTCAATGCTCCTGTCAGACAGATATCTTCCTAAGTCACCTGTTTTATAGATAATATCAATTGATTCAGTGTTTAATGGATTTTGAATGAAACTATTTTCTGTCAGCTCTGGATGATTATAATATCCTTTCGTTAAAAAGGGTGATTTGATATGTATCTGTCCAATTTCTCCAACCCTGCAAAGTTCATTACTATCATTCAAAATCAAGACAGCTGTTTTTGTTATTGGTTTTCCAAGGGGAACGATTTTATTTGTTTCGTAAGGTTTTTCTTTGATCCTGTAAAAAACTTTTGCAAGTGTTTCTGTTGCACCATAAAGATTAACAAGTTCAATACGCTTTTCAAATATATCCATCCATTTTACAACATCATTGCTATATAATTCTTCACCAACTAAAAGAATATATTTAAGATTTAAGTATAACTCTTTTGGAGATACCTGTTCTGTTTGAAACAGAGTTTCAATTTCCTTATATATAAGCCTGAAAAGAGAGGGGACAGTGTGAATAAGTGTTATTTTAGATGTTTCTATCCATCGAAGGAGATATTTTATATTTGTAAAGTTTTTAAGACCGGGTATACAAACGGTTCCACCTGAAATAAGGGGAGTAAAAATATCTCTGAAAATAACATCAACCGTTGTCAGTGATAGCTGGCTCACTCTTATGTTTTCATCAAGGCCAAATTCATCAATTTCCCAGTGGATAAAATGGCTTAAATTTTTATGAGACCCCAGTATGGCCTTAGGTTCACCTGTTGAACCGGATGTGTAAACAATGTAGTTGCCATCATCAGGCTCTGATATTAAAGGAAGATTATTTTCAGGATATCGTTTTTCGGTAATCGTTCTTTTTTCAGTTTCTGAGAATCTGATTTCCTGAATACCCTTATTGATAGTATCGCCTTCGTCCAAAACAATGATACAATCTATTTTTCCAAGCAGATTTAGAACAGACAATTTCTGAATCAAATTTTCTTTTAATGTAACGTTTGTAATCATTACTTTTGGACGTGTGTTATTTAATATCTTCTCAAAACGTTTTTCTGGCACATCGATGTCAACTGGAAGTAAAATTCCGCCGGATTTAAAAACGCCAATAACAGAGCAAATAAATTCAATACTGTTTGGAAGAAAAACACTGACTACAGACTTTCTTTTTACACCATTCGCATTCAGCGCATGAGCAAGCCTGTTGGCACATTTATTCAGGGCAGCATATTCAACAGATCGATTGTTTTCCTCAACAGCTATCCTTGATGCATATCGTTCAACTGTTTTTTCAAATACACTGTGTATAATTTTTTTATTCATACAGCTCAATCCTTTTACGACTTAAGATCGATATCAAAAAAATCAGCATAATAATGCATTTTTTTCATCTGTTTAAAATTTTCAAAACAATTGTCTTTGCCAATAACATCAAATAAATACGAAAAATCCTGAATGTTTTTTCGAAAATCATTGTCTGTGAGGTCTGGATTCTGAGCAATATAAAAAAGAAGTTTTTTATATTGCTCAAAAAAGGATATGTGATCTTCTCTGTTGTAAAAGGTCTTTTCATTTACGGACAGTTGGTTCAGTGTTGTGGGCATCGATCTTCGTATGCCCCTTGAAATGATTTTCACATAAGGGTCGCAATCATATCGTTTGTACGAAAAATATGAAAATAAATGTTCCACATCACAATTTGTTAAATTAGAGTCAACAGCTTGTTTGGTTAAAATATTTTTATCCGCTAATTCACGTTTTATTTCCTGGATATCATAATTAAGAAACGAAAAAGGATAGATTTTAGTAGGAAACTCATAATTTTTGTATCGTTCAAAATTGGGGGAATATACGCTGTGTTTGTATTCCTTTTCCAAAAAATGATCAAAAAAACGATCAACAGTGTCATAGGCTCTACCGCTGAGACGATTTTTTTTAAATATTTCGCCATCAATGAGAACAGGAGATGCTGTTTGTATGGGATCACTACCACATAATAAATAAGGAATTTTCATCTGTATTGCCATTTTTACTGAAATCCTGTGATATATCCTGCTGCATATATCACAACCAAAAAACTCACCCAGATGATGCTTATGACCTTCCAATATACCAGCCCGCATGAGTTTTTTGAAAATTCGTTCCTCAACATGATACTGTATTAAATCAACATCAAGTTTTTTGGCAGCTTCTTTCATATTTTTGATGGAAAGATCATTGACAAATGGATGGATGACACCAAAAGCTAAAGGCCGCAAACCATATTTCTTTTTTAACAAATATAGTATTGTCGTGCTGTCCTTTCCTCCACTGAGCATACAAAGCGCATGATAGGGTATATCCATTTTTCTTAAAGCGTCAAAACGTTCTTCCATTTCTGAAATATACTTTTCCTGATTATTATCACCAGTCATTTGGGTATCTTCTTCACATTCCGAACAAATACCATTGTTATGTACTGTAACCCCCGGGACAGAAGATGAACATATACACCTTTTACATTTAACTATTTCATTTTTATTCATGAGTCTTTCCTTTTTATATATCGCATAAATCATTCTATAAATAGTCTGGCATTTCAAAAGTATCCAGGAATATTCCAAAAGTTATAACAATCATCAGTAAATCATTCTCAAGGTTCTGATTTAGAACAAACTTATCCGACTGATACATTTTTTTTAATCTTTCGATCGTATCTGGATTGAAATAACCTTGCTTTTTAATCGTTTCATAAGATAACAAATCATTCAGCCATTCAATATTTTGCTTAATCAGATATGGGCTTCCAGGAGCAACAAAGGCAAATTTCTGCCTGTTAATTATTTGATCAGGAATATATTTTTTTGCGTATTTTTTAAGGATATATTTTTCAATGGAATTTTTTACCAATAAACCAGGGGGTATTGTTTTAACAAATTGAATAAGGTTAATATCAAGAAATGGGTATCTGGCTTCAACTGAGTTTGCATAAGCCACTCTGTCACCATGATCTGAAAGTAAATGATCAGGCAAACGAAGTTTAAAATCAAGATAAGATCTTTTATGCAAAGGATGTCTACCTCTCAGTCTGTTTTTATTAATCAGCCCTTTATTAACACAGTCAAATTCAGGGAATTTTTTATTGAGTTCATTTGAGTAAACGGCTTGCTTTGTTTCTCTAAATTCAAACTGATTTCTTTCATACAGAAAAGTGGGATCTCCCCATAGTTTTTCCCTGATTTGATTCTCCATTATGACTTCCACATCATGTTGATTGTAAGGTGTTTCCTGACGTAGTTTATCAAATCTGTATCCTATATAACCTGCAAAAATTTCATCTGATCCTTCACCGGTTAACACAACCTTGATATTATTCATTTTTGCGGTATGAGAAAGGGCAAGGGAGCAAGTATCATATGTTTCCTTTAGCGGTGATTCAGCAAAATATATCATCTCTTTCAAGCGATTGCTGATATCAAGCCAATCAAAAACGGTTTCATGGTGAATTGAGTTTATGTGCTGAGACAATAATTTTTGATATTTTCTTTCATCAATATCTTTTTCCGTAAAACCAATTGAGAAAGAATGTCTTTTAATATCCGGATGCAAATCATTAATGATTGCACCAATTAAAGAGGAATCAATTCCTCCACTCAGATAAAAGCCTACAGGCACATCTGAAATAAGCCTGTATTTTATTGATTGATGAATTTGTTCATCAAGAATGTCAATACATTCTGATTCAGATTTATCATATTCTATGTCTGATTCATTGGGATAAATTAAATCCCAATATTCATTTTCAAAAATTTTATTGTTTTTTACAATTAGAAAATGACCCGGCTTAATACTATAAATATCCTTAAACATTGTCCTGGGGCTGATGACTGCGGGAAAAGAAAAGATTTGATCAAGGCTGACAAGATCAACTTCTTTTTTTATATTTGGGTACTTAAGAAGGGCTTTAATTTCTGAGGCAAACAGCACAAAATCATTTACAGTCGTATAAAAAAGAGGAACAATGCCTGCATGATCTCTAGCCATGAAAAGCTGTTCCTTCTTTTTATCATATATTGCAAAAGCAAACTGGCCATTAATTTTATGGAGTAAATCTGTTCCATATTCTTCGTATAGATGAACGATAACTTCAACATCCGTGTTTGTGTAAAATCTGTGGCCTTTTAACTTTAATTGATACTTCAACGCCTCATAATTGAAAATTTCTCCGTTGCAAACCAGAACGATTGATCTGTCTTCATTAAATAATGGCTGGTTTCCTGACTCAAGATCGATAATTGACAGCCGTTTAAATCCAAAGCCAAATTTTTCATCAACATGAATACCATAATTATCAGGGCCTCTGTGATTTAATGTATCAGCCATTTTTTTGAGGATATGTTCATCTATTCGATGACCGCTGATCGTGTCTATGATTCCTGCAATACCACACATCTTTTTTTAACTCCAAAGTTTAATCAAGTACATTTTAACTTTACATAATCTGGATAATCTGGAATGTTTGCTGTATCATTTTCAAATAGCGTAAAATTATCTGACTGCTTTACCTCCTTAAAACCAGAAAATTTATAGGTCATATACATCATACGATTTCTGTCTGTGGTAATCATTTCAGCCTGAAGCCGGACACCTCTTTTTTGGGCTTCTTTTCTGATGTAATTGATCATAATACTTCCAATACCTCTGGACATGACACGGCAGGACATAAGCAGTAGTTTCAAGGTCCATACGTCTTCAAGACAGTGAATAAGCACAAGACCGATCTTGCCATAAGCACCATAACGATCATCCAACGCAGCCACCAACAGGATATGATCAGTGGATTTGCGAAAAGAATCCAGCTCATCATATGAATATGTATATCCAGTAGTGTTCAGCTGATGGGTTCTCATGGTTAATTCTTCAGCGCGTTTTAAATCTTCTTCTTGTGCCGGAGCTATTGTCAGTTTCATATCCAATGTCGCAAGAAAATCCTCCTGAGGCCCGATAAATTTTTCTTCTATCTTTTGACGTTTAATATCACTAAGGTAGAGTTGTCTGCGTATACTGGACTCATCTGTAATAAAGCGAGGGTTCATTTCGGGCATATCAAGAATTCTATTCATTTCGGCGGCGTCGATGCATAAAACATTGGAAAGAGAATGCTTGACTTCTTCACGCTCAAAAGGCTGATCATCAACAAAAGCGATGGTGTCCAATCCTATATTAATAGATGTTTGTATTTGTTCAATGGAATGTACTTTTGAATTCCAGTGAATCTGAGGATATAAAAAATAATCTAAAAGACCAAACTCTTTGAGCTTATCTGTTGCTGAATGGTAATCATTTTTACTGGCAACAGATTGTAAAATACCACGCTCATCCAAGGTTTTAATAATTTCACGCACGTCTTTTTTTAAACTAACGGCATCATTTTCAAGCAATACGCCATCCCAAAGTGTATTGTCCAGATCCCATACAACGCATTTAATTTTTTGGGTGTCATTTTGGGTACGAATTGTATCTTTATTCATAATATTCTCCAGATTAAATCAGTCTTGGACGTTATTCCTGAATACAAGTTCAAATCCCCATATATCCATATCTGGCGATAAGTATTTGCTGCATCTGATTGCTACCCTCGATAATTTCCATGATTTTAGCATCCCGCATATATCTTTGCACAGGATACAGGCTACTGCATCCATTGGCGCCATGAATTTGAACCGCATCAGAAGACGCCTTTGCAGCCATTTTAGAAGCAAAATATTTGGCAATAGATGTCGCCATTATCATTTGAGGGTCTTTTGTACTTTTAAGATATCCTGCGTTAAAACAAAGCAGTCTTGCAGCTTTAACATTGGTAATCATATCTGCTATCATTTTCTGGATGAGCTGATGGTCTTTAATATAATTATCAAACTGCTTTCTTTCTGTTGCATAGGAAATAGATGCCTCCTGACATGCCCTGCCCAATCCTACGCATCCCCATGCGATTGTATACCTTCCTGAATCAAGAGCAGCAGCCGCAACATGTGAGAACCCAAACCCAATTTTTCCCACAAGATTTTTTTCCGGAATTCGACAGTCCTTCATGCGCAACTCAGCAAGCATAGCAGCTCTGAATCCAAGCATATCGTTGATTGGTTCTACAAAAAAACCAGGTGTATTTTTTTCTACAATAAAAGCACATGGGGCGCCGTCACACTGCGCAATAATCAGAAAAAGGTCTGCTATTTGTCCGCATGAAATCCATTTTTTACTACCATTAAGGACATAATCACCATCAGCAAAATGTGCCGATGTCCCCACGTTTTTTGCATCACTACCAAATTCCGGTTCTGTCAGTCCAAAAGCGCCCAGAATTTCTCCGTTTGCAAGTTTAGGAAGCCAATATTCTTTTTGAAAATCGGTTCCCCAGCTTGTTAAAGCCTTACAAAGCATGTAGTGGACTGTAATCAAACTCAAAAATGATGAACTGGCACGTCCAATCTCTTCACAAAGAAGCCCCCAGGAGATCGTGTCCATTTCAAGTCCACCGTTTTCAGTAGGAATTGTAACCCCCAACCATCCTTTTTCAGCAAACTTTTTGATTGTTTTCATGGGAATACGTTGCTGTTGATCGTAATCATCTGCATAGGGAAAAATTTCATCATCAACAAAATGTTTAAAGCTTTCCTGTTGCTTTGACTGTTGAGGTGTTAATTCAATTCTCATGCGCTTTTTTTTCCATCAATAAAAGTAAAAATAGAATTTATTGAATTGAAATTTTTCAAGTCAAGATCCTTGTTTTCAACTTTAATTTTGAACTCTTTTTCAACAAAAAGAACTAATTGCATTGCGAAAAGAGAATTGACAAGACGAGATTCAAAAATATCTTCATCGTCTTTTAGATCAAATTTTTTTATAAATTTTACAAGAAAATGTCTGATTTTTTCTTTAGCTTCATTTTCATTCATAACGATAGAATCCCTTTCCATTTTTTTGCCCATGCAAGCCTGCATCAACCATTTTTTTTAGCAGAGGGCACGGTCTGTACTTACTGTCATTATAACTTTCATACAGAACATCCAGTGAATATAAAATAGTATCCAGCCCAATCAAATCCGCCGTTTCAAGAGGTCCCATCGTGTGTCCGAAACAGGATTTGAAAATTTTGTCAACATCTTCAGCACAGGAGACGCCATCCATGACAAGAAAAATTGCCTCGTTAACCGTAAGCATTAATACACGATTAGAAACAAACCCTGGCATATCATTGACGACGACACATTCCTTGCCCATCTGTGTTAAAAGAGTCTTTGTTGTTTCAATTGTTTTTTCAGTCGTATGATAACCACGGATGACTTCAACCATGGTTTTTAGGGGAACAGGATTCATAAAATGAGTACCGATTACCTGTGCGGGTCGGTTTGTGGCGGATGCAATTCGGGTTATGGAAATGGCAGATGTATTCGATGCAAATACACAGTCTTTATTGCATATTTTATCCAGTTCCATATAAATTTTTTCTTTTATGTCCCATTTTTCAGTAACATTTTCTATGACAAAATCTGATGTTTCCAATTGGGAAAAATCTTTTGTAAACACAATTTTTTCAAGAGTTTTTTCATGATCTTCCAGATTTTTATCCTTATTAAAAAAGGCCTGAAAGCGGATATTGTTCGTAATATCAGATTTTGCTTTTTCCAAAATACTTTCTGAAATATCTATCAGAATAACCCTGTGATTTGTCTGGGCAAGATTTTGGGCAATGCCTTTTCCCATCACTCCTGCACCGATGACACCGACTGTTGTAATACTCATGACGACTCCAGTTAAGTTAATGTTATAAAACGCTCATTGGGGATCTCGCCCAAATAAGTTCAATTTATTCAGTTTTTTGTTAAAAGAATTTTTTTGTTGACTGGTAAGGTATTCCTTCCCGCTGCCAGTCTGACCTTTCCTGATAAATGAATTTTGCTTATATCCCTTTTCCCAAATCATTCCAGAGATATGGTCAAATTTATTTTCATATTTTTTCATGAAGGGATAGCTGCATTTTTCAAGAATTTCAGGGAATCGTTCTTCTGCAACTTTAAATTCACAAAAATTGATAATTTTTTGCAAGGTTCCTTTTAAATCGTTTATTAGATCCTCATATCTCAAAAACAAAACATTAGAATCATTTTCATGTTGTTGCCAGTCAGCAACATGTGTAAACCATGATCCAAATTGCACTTTTCCACGCATAAAGTACTTATCAAAAAATTCAGAAAATGTTCCTTTAAAGTTTAAAT
>PEAL01000116.1 GCA_002753725.1 Deltaproteobacteria bacterium | reverse complement strand
TATTTCATCAATGGACAGTATGAAATAGCCTCCAAAAATTTCCAACACATTTTATCCATGCCAAATTTAAATGACTCTACTTTTATTATGGTACTTGAACACCTTGCCTATATCTATCAATCAAAGGGATTTGTTAATAAAGCAATGGATATATTAAGAAAAGGTGAAACGGTTATTGACCATTTAGATGACATTCATATAAAAAGTCTTTATTTTAGCAGAATGGGTGATCTGTTTCTATCAACCGGACAGGTTTCTCAAGCAACGGAATATTTCAACAGGGCCACAAAAAATGTAAAAGAAATCACTGATAACAATGTTCTTATCAGTATTATGAATAATATTGCCAATGCGATGGCTGTTGATGAGCGATATTTAAGAGCGATGCGTATTTATGATCAAAGCCTTCAAACCTCTGATCCTGCCCAAATTAATTCTGCCTTAAAAAGCAAACTGTTCATTAATATTGCCTATGTCTTATCTTTTGCAGGTTCTGGGCAGGAAACACTTTCAGCAATAGAAGAAGCAGATCGATATTTATCCATCTGTCCAAACACATATTCTAAAGCAAAAAATCTCATTGCATTAAGCCTTATCATTATGGAAGTCAATGATGTTGATTTAGATTCAAATCATCGATTGACCCTGATGGCACTCAAAAATCTAAACCAGGCGAATGATATCGGAAATGAAATCAACAATATTAGAATTCAATCAGAAGCATGTGCAAATATAGGATTAATGTATGAAATAAATGGGCAATATAAGGAAGCACTCACACAAACGCGCAAAGCTATATTTCTGGCACAACAGGGAACATTTCCCGAAATCCTTTATTTATGGCAATGGCAGGCTGGCAGAATATTTAAGGCAATAGGGGATGAGAAAGATGCCATCGCTTTATATCAAAATGCCATTGCAACCTTAGATCCTATTCGAAAAGAATTATTTAATGGCTACAGATATAAAACAAATATCTTTCAACAAGAAATAAAACCAGTATATCAGGAACTTGCTGAGCTGTATCTGGATCAGGCAGATCAACTTTTGAATAACGCTAAGAATGCTACAGGCTCACAGGAACAGCTTCAAAGAAAATTAATTGCAGCAAGAGATGTCATGGAAAAATTGAAATCTGCTGAATTACAAGACTATTTTGAGGATGAATGTGTTGTAAAAAGTCAACGCAATCCAGCACAGATTAATTTTATGTCCAATGGTATCGCTCTTGTATACCCTATCCCATTACAAGACAGACTCGTCATCCTCTTAACGTTATCAGATGGATTGAAACATATCTCTATTGATGTTGATGCAACAACCCTTGACAGTACTGTCAGAGAGTTCCGAAGGCAATTGCAAACCGTTGTTAGCAATGAATTTTTAATTAATTCTCAAAAAATTTATAACTGGCTGATACGACCGCTATTGGCTGATTTGCAAAAGGAACATATTCACACACTGGTGGTTGCTCCGGATGGCGTACTCAGGCTTTTCCCCTTTTCTGCTTTGCATGATGGAAGTAAGTTTCTCATTGAAGATTATGCCATTGCGACAATTCCTGCAATCAGCCTGACAGATCAGGACGCTTTTGACAGAAAAGGAGAATCTGTTCTTTTAGGCGGACTTTCAGATGCTGTACAAAATTTTTCTCCTTTGCCCAGTGTCAAAAATGAATTAAAAGACATTAAAAAAATTACCAACACCAACAGCCTTCTATTTAATAAAGAATATACAAGAAGCAGGCTTACGGGTATGTTTCAGGAAAATGCATTTGATGTTGTTCATTTGGCAACCCACGGCGTTTTTGCTGGCACAGCAAAAGATTCTTTTTTGCTGACTTATGAAGACAAATTGAATATGAATATGTTGGAACAATTAATGAGCCTGAGTAAGTATAAAAATCATCGTGTGGATTTATTGACATTAAGTGCTTGCCAGACAGCTTTGGGTAATGAACGATCCGCTTTAGGGCTTGCAGGTGTGGCAATCAAATCAGGCGTTAGAAGTGCCGTTGGAACACTCTGGTATGTGGATGATGAATCTACATCCATTGCTATTCGGGAAATGTATCGTCAATTAAAAAATTCTGATACGTCAAAAGCACAGGCGCTTCAAAAAGCTCAAAAAGTATTGATTGCCCAATCAAAATATTGGCACCCGGTTTTCTGGGCGCCTTTTCTATTAATTGGAAGCTGGATTTAATTGCTTAGGAATACTCGATAAATAAGTTCCCCATTTTAGATTGGAGTCCTAAAGCTTTAGCTTTGGGAGTGCCTTAGGAGTCACGATTAAATAACTTTTCTGTGAGTCCCAAAGCTAAAGCTTTAGGACGCCACTATTCATCGAATTAAGGATCGTGTCTCCGAAATTAAAATGGGGAACTTATTTTTTTGAGCATTCCTTAGAGAGCTTCGAGGTTCTCACGAGGAGAAATCATTATGAATGCAATAGAGTATACTGCTTTTCAAACAAATATATTATCCCCTGAAAAATATTTTAAGGCGTAAAAAAATGTTTCAAAAATTCATCCACTATTTAACCTGTTCAATCATCGTCTTGACAGTAACTCCTTTTATCTCTTATTGTGAATCACTTGAAGTGGTTACTGAGAACTGGCGACCATATAATTACGAAGAACAAGGTGTTATCAAAGGCATTTCCAGTGAAATTGTCAAAAAAGTGCTGGATCGTTCAGGACTTCAATACACAATATCCATTTATCCCTGGAGCAGAGCTTATAAAATGGCTCTGGAAAAAGAGAATGTTTTAATTTATACCATTATCAGAATTCCTCAGAGGGAAAATTTATTCAAATGGGTCAGCCCCCTGGGGAAGGGCGGTGTGACATCATTATATCGTTTAAAAGATAATACAGAGGTTCACATCAAAACCTTGGAAGATGCAAAAAAGCTTGATATTGTTACCAATTTAAATTCAATGGATCACATCTGGTTGACCAACAATGGTTTTACCCAATTATATACGCCGGCGGCTGTTGAGAACGCAATCAAAATGATTTTTAAAAAAAGGATCAACTTGATTGCTTTTGATAATACCGTTATGAAAAAAGAATGTGCAAATTTTGGATTTGATTCCAGGGAACTTGTTGAGGTGATCCCCTTATTTAAAACCCCACCATATATGGCACTGAGCTTAAAAACATCTGATAGTATCCTTCAACAATTACAACGCTCATACAATGAGCTTTTCAAAGAGAAAAAAATTAATGGGGTGAATTGATACGCGCAAAACCGCAAAACAGTAGTTATACAATTAGCCTTCATTCTTCCTGTTTGATCAGACGATCCATAATGGACTCTAATTAAAGTTCTTCAAATAATTGAAGAATTTTGGTTTACGATAGTAACCCTGCCTCCAATATAAGATAAATGGGAGATCCCTGAATATAGAGAGTCGTGGAACAAAAAAAATTGATATTGTGTCTATCATTCCTTGATGATATATTCATTTGATCATTTTACAAATATTTTCATTTAATTTTGAGATTAAAAACATAAAACATAAAGAGGTGTAGTATGCTGGATATACTGGCAGATATGAGAAGGACCCATCATTGCAATGCATTGACAGGTAAAGATATTGGAAAAACAGTTAGCCTTGCGGGCTGGGTGCATCGCCGACGGGATCATGGCGGCGTTATTTTTATAGATTTGCGGGATCGTGAGGGGATTACGCAGGTCGTGTTCAACCCTGAAATTGATGAACACATTCATGAACGCGCCCAGGTGATTCGAAATGAATTTGTGATTGCAGTTGAAGGTACGGTCAAAAAACGTCCGGATGGCATGATCAATGAAAATTTATTTACTGGCGAAGTTGAAATTATCGTATCCACGCTGAAAATTTTAAACACTGCCAAAACACCCCCGTTTATGGTAGAAGATTCCATTGATGTTTCCGAAGCTGTTCGCTTGAATGCCAGGCATATTGATCTGCGACGGCCCAGGCTTCAAAAAAATCTGATCATTCGCCATCGTGCAGCACAGTGTGTGCGCGAATATTTAAATGGTCTGGGCTTTCTGGATATTGAAACCCCTTTCCTCACCCGCAGTACGCCTGAAGGTGCAAGGGATTATCTGGTTCCATCACGAATCAATGGTGGACAATTTTATGCATTGCCCCAGTCTCCACAATTGTTCAAACAGTTACTCATGATCAGCGGTTATGATAAATATTATCAGATTGTTCGATGCTTTCGTGATGAAGACCTTCGTGCAGATCGTCAGCCAGAATTCACGCAAATTGATATTGAAATGTCATTTGTGGGTGAAGAAAATATCATGGCCATGTCTGAGGGCATGATTCGATCCGTTTTTAAAAATGTTCTCAATCTCGACCTTCCCGGCCCTTTTCCACAAATTACCTATGCTGAAGCCATTGACCGGTTTGGCCTGGATCGACCGGACATGCGTTTTGCTCTGGAACTGTGCGATATCAGCGATATTGTTAAAAAATCTGGTTTTAAAGTATTCTCTCAGGTTGTAAAAAATGGCGGCATTGTCAAAGCCCTGAATGCCAAAGGGTGCAGTGGATTTTCCAGAAAAGAAATTGATGATCTTACAGCATTTGTTTCCATTTATCGTGCAAAGGGCTTGGCCTGGATCAAGGTTAAAGAAGATGAATGGCAATCACCCATTACGAAATTCTTTTCAGATGAAGAAAAACAACAAATGAAAGATCGCCTGAATATGGAAACCGGTGATCTTGTCTTTTTTGTCGCGGACCATCCTAAAATTACTAACGATGCCCTTGGTTATTTAAGAAATCATCTGGGAAAAAAGTTGGGTTTGATCAAAGATGATGATTATAAATTTGTCTGGGTGACAGAATTTCCCATGATGGAATATGATGATCTTGAAAAACGATATCAAGCCCTTCACCATCCATTTACTGCTCCTATGGAAGCTGATTACGATCTGCTTGAAAAAGATCCACTGGGGACACGATCAAGAGCTTACGATATGGTATTAAATGGTATTGAAATTGGTGGTGGCAGTATTCGTATTCATCAAAAAGATTTACAGGAACGTGTGTTTACATCCTTAGGGCTTTCAGAAGCAGAATATACTGAAAAATTCGGTTTTTTTATTGAAGCGCTGGACTCTGGAGCCCCTCCACATGGTGGTATTGCGTTTGGCTTTGATCGTCTGGTCATGTTGTTGTGTAATCAACCATCCATTCGTGATGTCATTGCTTTCCCAAAAACGCAAAAAGCCACTTGCCTGTTAACCCAGGCACCCTCTGACGCTACGTTTGAACAATTGGAAGAACTGTCTATTCGGGTAAAAAAGGAAACGACTGCTTGATCGATTTCAAATGATACAGGTTTTCAGAAATGATTTTGGCAAGGATAGAGGACGATAACCCGGCAAACTGCTTACGGAGGACGCTCATGAGGATTCAATGCCCTCATTGTACAGGTGCTTTAAAAATTGATACACATCGAATGGTTCAGGATGCCGCACGCGTTCGATGTGGGCATTGCAAACATATCTTTCGTATTCGAATCAGACGATTCTATCAAACCCATTGCCAGAATTGCCAGACACCACTGAAAATACCAACTGCCCGGGTAAAAAAAAATGACGTTCGTATTCGCTGTTACCAGTGTCAGCATGTTTTTAAATATGAACCGCATGCGGGAATTGATCCAGTCGAGCATCTGCGAAAATTATATTATGTCCATGAAAAAAAACAGCCAAGGGTTTTGATGGTCTATCAAGGCACGGTGCATATCGATATTGTCAACCGAATTCAGCAGGAACTTCGAAATCATGGACATGAAGTTCAATATGATTGGGATCCTTCAGAAAATACCGATCAAACGTTGCTGATGGAAAAAGGCTTTTCATGGCTGTCAAAAGATTTAGATCGTTCATGCATGCTGTTGTTCATGAGTGTCGAAACCGTTGGACGTCCAGATGGCAACTGCTTAACGAATTTATATCATGCCCTGGACAGAGGTATTCCTGTTCTTTCTATCCGTTTAGACCCGTGCATGCCGCCGTTGTTAATTTCGGATCGACCCTGTATTGAATTCAGCACGATCATTCCCATTGAAGATCATTTCGATGATTTTTCCCAAACAGTCAATGCCCTGGCTCTTATTCTTGAACAGGATGATCCTGATCTAAAAACCATGTTTGAAAATGATCAAATGCGCTTGATTCGTTTGCTTCGGCCCCTCCCTTTTGAGGGCATGATTCCTGGTTATTTAATGCGGTTTTCCGGTCGAACAGAGTTGCTCAATACTCTGGATCGATGGGTGCTTGACCATGATGCCCCAAATATAATGATTTTGACAGGATTGGCCGGTACTGGAAAAACAGCCATTGCCGCATGGTATGCTGCCTATTCTCCACATGCCGCAGGATTTCATATTTGCCGATATGGTGACAGACATATGAGCGATCCCCGGCGATGGATTCTTTCATCAGCGTATCAACTCTCTTTGTATATTCCAGCGTATCAACAGTATCTTTGCGGCATTAACCTTGAAACAATTGTTTCTTATTATGACAATCGGACTCTGTTTGATCTTCTACTGGTTCACCCCTTTACCCGGATTCACTGTGAACAATTACCGCCGGCTGTTTTAATCATGGATGGTCTGGATCAGGCCACACGCCTGGGGGAAAATACACTGGCCGCTTTGATTGCCTCGGAATGGATCCGAACACCATCCTTTTTAAAATTACTGATTACATCACGAAATGAACCTGAAGTCATTACCCCCCTTGAGATGCATCATCCCAAAATTTTGAATATTTCAAACACGCATCATGATGACGATGCTCGCAAATACATTTCCCGCTATATGATACCTTATACCCCGGATACCCTTTCTATTGAAGCATCCACAGAAATTATCTTTCAACGCAGTGAGGGCATTTTTCTGTATATTGAATGGTTACGACGAGAACTGGCACAAGGTCGCATCGGCCCATATGATATTACAGATTTACCCCAGGGCCTGAACGGTATGTATACATGGTTATTCAATACACAATTTTATGATCATGATGCCTATGGCAAGAAAATTCGTCCATTACTGGATGCAATGGCCGCTGCACAGGAGCCATTAAACCTTGAAATGATTGCCCATTTAATTGACTGGGAACTTCATGACAGACAAACATTGCATGATATTTTGGGCATGCTTTTCTCTGTAACCGGTAATTGTTTTCATTTTTTTCATCGGTCATTGGGGGATTGGCTCAGAAATCCATCTTTGTCTGAGCCATATGCCATTGAAGAATATCATGGCCATTGCGAACTGGCTCGTCTGGGAATAACACTGTATACGAATGGCATGGATCAGCTGCCTGGATACATGATTGCGCATTTACCCTTTCATTTATGTCAATCACAGCAATGGGATGATCTTGAACGATTACTTACAGATCTTTCTTTTATTGAAAAAAAATGTGCGCTGGGTATGACCTATGATTTAATTCGCGATTATGAAGATGCTATTTGCGCCCTTCCGGAATGTCACGCGTTGATGGAAAATCAGAAAGCACATACGAAACGATTTCAAGAATATACACAGTCCATGATTGCTTATGCAAGAGGGGAAGGTGATTTTCCTGAAACCGTGTCATCTGCACATCCGGTAAGTGAAGAAGACATCACTGCTGAAAACACACGTATTGCAACATCACCCACACGAAAAGACCGGATACTCTCTTTTTACAGATTTCTTTTTGCTCAGCGTCATGATTTTGCCAGATTTTCTGCTGTCCCAGGTTTTTGTTTTCAACAGGCATATAATTCATGTAAAACCGGACCGGTTGCCAGTGCAGCAGCATCGATCATGGATAAGGGAATCAAGCATGTTATTCTAGAGCAAATTATTGCACATTCACTGTCGCAGTCTCTTCAGCCGGCACTGTTGAGGACATTGGCCGGCCATAGCAGTTGGGTCATTTGTGTGGCCATTACCCCGGATGGGCGACGGGCCATTTCTGGTAGTGTCGATGAAACCCTTCGTGTATGGGATCCGGAAATTGGTGAGTGTTTACGGGTGCTTAGGGGACATAAAGATATTGTGCATGATGTGACAATCACGCCAGATGGACTTCTCGCTTTATCTGGAAGTCAGGATACAAGTGTCAGACTTTGGAATACATCCACCGGGAATTGCGAAACCATTTTTGAGCGCCATAATGCGGGCATTCTTTCCACAGCAATGACACCTGATGCCACCATTGGCGCATCAGCAGATCAGGCTGGACAGATTCATATCTGGAACCTGAAAAATGGTGAATGGATAAAATCCCTGAATGCTGAAAAAAACATTCGTTGTATTGAAATATCACTGGATGGAAAACGATTATATGTTTCATTTGAAGATAATGTCCTTCATGTCTGGAATATTTTTTCTGATGATGAATTAACACCACTGAATGATATTCATGTTCATTCATGCTTTGCTATTACCCCTGATGAACGCTTTATTATATCTGACACCAAAAATGCAGAGGCCGTGGTGTGGGATTTATCAAATCCTGAAAATAAACAAATACTTTCTGCTCATGAAAAAGCCATTGAAAGCGTCAGTATTACCCCTGATGGATGCCATGCAATAACAGCAGGACGAGACAAATCCATTCGGGTTTGGGACACACAAACCGGCGTATGTTATCGAAATCTTCAAGGACATACCCGTCGTATTATCAGTGCTTGTATCCGTTCAGATGCCAGACAGGCCATTTCGGCTGGACTGGATAAAACCTTAAGGGTTTGGGATATTGAGAATGGTAAGTGTCTTCAAAGTTTAGAAACACATGCATTCAGTGTGAACAGTATTTGTATTTCACAGGATGGTAAAACAGCTATTTCCGGCAGTCTGGATAAAATGATTTGTTTATGGGACCTGGAATCTGGCACCTGCAAAAATATTCTTGAAGGGCATACCAGCTCTGTTGAAAGTGTTAATCTCAGTTCATCAGGGCAATGGGCTGTTACAGCCAGTCGTGATAAGACTGTTCGTGTATGGGATATCCATACCGGAGATTGTTCTTTGAGTTTAAACGGGCACACGGATGATGTCTACAGTGTGTGTATCTCAACCGATGGTAAACGAGCCGTTTCCGGCAGTCGAGATAAAACGCTTCGTATTTGGGATTTGGAAACCGGGCATTGTTTGAAAACGCTTAAAGGTCATTCATTGACTGTGGGCAGTGTTCGAATTACACCAGACAAACGTTGCGCTGTATCAGGAAGCAGAGATCGAACCCTTCGTATCTGGGATATTGACTCAGGAAAGTGTCTCAAAACGCTTAAAGGGCATACGTTGACCGTTGAAAGCGTTATTGTCAGTTCCTGTGGCAAACGATTGATATCTGCAAGTCGAGATCGTACCATTCGGGTTTGGGATATGCAATCCGGTGAATGCACACAAATATTACTGGGCCACACAGGATGGGTTCGCACCATTACCACAACACCCGATGGAAAATACATTATTTCTGGAAGCTGGGATTGTACGCTTCGTGTCTGGGATATTCAAACTGGACACTGCGTTGCTGTACTCCAAACAGAAAATGGTGTCAGTGCTGTTTCTGAAGTAACCCAAAATGGGCGGTTTGCCTGTGGTACAAAAACAGGTAAGGTTCTTCTGTTACAATTTCATCGTGGGAGTGAGCCACATCTTCATGATTTTGCTCCCTAATTTTTTTTAAGGAAAGTTATTATGCACTCAACAACACGAAGACAATTTGTCAAACAAGCAGCAACCACCATTGGTGGTTTGGCTCTTTTAGGACCGGCAAACATTTTTGCGCAACCCAAACCTGTAAAAATTGCAATATATGCACCCTCTCATTGTGCGTTGCCTGTTGTTTATGCCTTTCATAATGAATTATTGAAAAAAAATGGTGTAAACGCTGAAATTGTTTATTGTTCAGGAATGCCGGATATTTTGAAAAAACTTATTTCCGGTGAGGTGGATTTTGCCCAACTGATGTCCCCGATGGTTTTTCAAATGCATTTTGGTCAAATGAAATTGCCGCAAACATCGTTGGCGGTCATGCAATTTTTGGGAACCAATGGTGGTGTTTTAGGTGTTTCAGCACAATCCAATATAAAAAAGATCCAGGACATTTCCGGCAAGCGAATCGGTGTTCACAGCCCATTGATGATTCATTCTGTGATTTTACAGTTGTTGCTTGAAAAATATGGACTTGATAAAAAAAATATTCAGGTTTTGCCCATTCCCATGAATCAGATACGAGAAGCCATCATTCAGGGAAAAATCGATGGATTTATTCTACCTGAACCTTTACCGACCTTGTTAGAAGCACAGAATATATCAAAATCGTTGTTACTGACACGTATGTTCTGGCAAAATCATCCCTGCTGTTTGCTGACAACCCGAAAACAATTTTTTGATCACAATCAACAATTGATGGAAGACGTTTCTCGAGCAACCACAACAGCCGGCCTGGAGTTGGATAACATTGCATTACGCAAACAGGTCATTGCTAAAACATATGATTTTAATACGCCATATAAGAAGATTCCCCTGGAACACCTTCAAAAAGCATTCATGACAAGAAGAAGTGATTTCTTCCCATTCCCTTTTTTAAGTGCAGGATATGTCATTGTTCAACAAATGAAAAAAACAGGTCTTTTGCCAAAATCAGTAGAACCTGAAGCATTAGTGAAAACGATGTTTCAGGCTGATTTTGCTATGACTATCATCAAACAGGCTGCGGCTCTGGTTCCAGGAATATCGGTTCCTTCGAAACCTGAACGGAAAGAAATTTTTCAGATCATTTAGCACATGTAGAGCATTATATCATGAGAAAATATTTTCAAATTTATACATCCATTCTGTTACTGGTTATATTTTGTATTATTGCAGTATCACAATGGCTATTATCCACGTATTTTACTGAACAGCGTATTCAAAAAAAATATCAGGACATGAGTAATTCATTAAAAAAGGGTATGGAAGAAAAACTCTCTTACGCTCAGACGTTGACTAACACACTGGTGAATAATCCTGAACTTTCAGAAAGCATACAGTTTATTCAACTAACCGGCGATACTTCTTTATGTAAAAAAATTATTGAACCCGCCATTCAAAGCACGAGTTACGATGTTGTTTTAGTCGATTTGGATGCTAAAATATTATTTTCCAAACCCCAATACAACTTTCCATTTAATTCAAATTCCTTGAATAAAATACAGCAAAGACTTCTAAAAAAACCCGAATTTAATATTCTGACTGAAACCTCAACGCTTCAATATCACAGCATGAAAATCATAAAAAATGATTGGGAAACTATAGGTATTATTGATGTGTATATACAGTTTGACAAGACATTTCTTGAAGATTTTATTCATGATGTTGAAGATCATCTGGCAATACTAAAAAAAGATGGAGAACTTTTGTCCTCTTGTCATCAACTAACGCTACCATCTCCACTTTCAGAAATCATATCCATTGATAACCGACGACATAAAGTGTTTTCTTGTCCACTTAAGTTACACCATGACCTCATAACCTTTCTCTTTTTTATTGATATCGAAACAGCTATGGACGAACGTTCCATGCAGTTTATTTTGACGATGATTGCCCTTACCTGCATCCTGATTATATCATTGGTGTTGAATAATTGGATTGCAAGACGTATGGCCAGTCCTCTGGAACAACTGGCATATAAAGCACGAACAATTGCCGATGGAGACTATTCTGTTCGCGTTGATTTACCAGGTACAAAAATACCGGAAATCGAAAGTATTGTTCATGCTTTCAATCAGATGAGCGGTTCAATTGAAAAAAATATGCAGGATTTAATCGCTGCCCAAAAAGAAGCTGAAGCTGCATCTCAAGCAAAAAGTGAATTTCTGGCAAACATGAGTCATGAAATTCGAACACCACTAAACGGTGTGACCGGTATGCTGACTTTATTGACAGACACCCGGCTGAATGAAAAACAAAAAGATTATGTTAATATCTGCCAGCACAGCGCAGATGCTCTGTTAATTGTCATTAATGATATCCTTGATTTTTCAAAGATTGAGGCAGGAAAACTTAGCCTTGAAATCATTGAGTTTGATTTGAGAACCACGATTAAAACCATGATTCCACCCCTGGAAATACGCGCCAGGCAAAAAAATCTTGAGATTAAGTGTTTTATAGACAGTGATTTATCCAAACGTATTTATGGTGATCCTGGACGTATTCGGCAGATTTTGATTAACCTCATTGGGAATGCCATTAAATTTACCCAAAAAGGAAACATAACGCTTGAGGTCAAAGTTAAACAACAAAATGATACAGATGTAACTCTTTACATGGGGGTAACAGATACCGGTATTGGCATACCAGAAGACAAACAGGCCATTCTCTTTGATGCCTTTACTCAAGCGGATTCATCAACAACCCGTAAATTTGGGGGTACTGGCCTGGGCCTTTCAATTTCACAAAAATTGGTGAAACTGATGAATGGCACGATTGGCCTTTCAAGCAAGGAAGGCGAAGGAAGTACATTTTGGTTTTCGATTACACTAAAAAAAGTGGATCACCCCTCGACATTTGAAGCAATCATTCCAGTCAGTTTAAAAGACTTAAATGTTTTGATTGTTGATGATCATCCTGTCAATCAGGCTATTTTGACCGGGCATTTAAAAAAATGGGAATGCCATTTTCAATCTGCTGACAATGGAGAAGAAGCGCTTGACCTTATAGAAAAAGCAACTGAGGCCAAACATCCTTTTCATGTGGCTATCGTTGATATGCAAATGCCTGAAATGGATGGAGCTGAATTGGGGAAAACAATAAAATCAAGTAAACATTCGAAATACATTCATTTGATTATGCTGACCTCCCTTGCTCGACGCGGTGATGCCACAATTTGCAAAGAAATTGGATTTGATGCATATTTGACCAAACCGATCTATCGCCAGGATTTAAATGATTGTTTATTATCTGTTCTCCAAAAGTCCCAAACCGATCACACCATCATTACAAAACATCGATTAAAAGAAATACAAATGGAAAAAGTTTCCTCCTCAGAAACAGAAACAGAAGAGATTCTAAGCTTTGATAAACCGCTTTTACTTGTGGAAGACAATCCAGTGAATCAAAAAGTTGCAGAGATTTTTATCAATCAAATTGGATGCACATGCGACATTGCTCAGAACGGAGCAGAAGCCATTGATTACCTGTCATCCAAAGATTATGCCCTTGTACTGATGGATATTCAGATGCCAGTGATGGATGGTATTACGGCAACTCAAACGATTCGAGATAAAAATTCCACTGTTAAAAATCATAACATACCCATTATTGCCATGACAGCCCACGCCATGAAAGGAGATCGTGAAAAATTTATTGATAATGGCATGAATGACTATGTAACCAAGCCTTTGAATCGGGTCGAACTGAAAGCAGCACTCAAACAATACTTAGGAATGCTCGAAAAATAAGTTCCCCATTTTAGATTGGAGTCCCAAAGCTTTCGCTTTGGGAGTTACAGAAAAACAGGGCGCATTCCCAAAAAGTCGGACATTTTAGTCTTTTTGAGAATTTGATTGTTTTAAAGCGCTGAAAGCGCGAATTAATATAAGCCTAGGTGATGTAAAGCCTCCATTTTAAGCCCTGAAGGGCGAATTAGAATATGAATCAATATAATTCGCCCATAGCCGTCAGGCTAAAAGAATTTTATTTAAAAATAACACTTTAAGTCCCGTTAGGGACGACAGACAATAGCCTGGAGCTTCAGCTCCAGGCTTCTTGATCGGGAAGTGCTATAAATG
>PEAL01000115.1 GCA_002753725.1 Deltaproteobacteria bacterium | reverse complement strand
ATCATTTTTTTTTATTCATTGTCTGATCAAATGCAATTAAATCATCAGGCTGTCCAAGGGCAACGACCGTATCCCCTTCATTGAGGCACGTTTTTGATGATGGATTAAAGAGCATTTGGCCATCTGTTTTTTGAACGGCAATTAAAATCAAATTAAATTTTTGACGAATACCGGATTCCTGCAAAGAACATCCCACAAGTTCTGAAGCTTCGTGAACTTTGATTTCTTCCATTTGAATATCGCTTTGTTTTCGTGCAAAAGCATAATCCAAAAAGTTTAAAACAGTCGGGCGAATAATTGCCTGTGCCATGCGAACAGCACCGACATCATAGGGGGAATCCACTCTGTCTGCACCCGCAGCCAGCAGTGTTTTTTTAGAAGCTTCTCGGCAGGCACGGGCAACAATGTAAAGATCTGGGTTTAACTGTCGGGCCGTGAGAACCAAAAACACATTATCTGAGTCTTCACCCAACACAGCAACGAGGCCTTTGGCATTTTTAATCCCAGCTTTTAACAAAGATTTTTCTTCGGTCGATGACCCAAAAACGTAAGTAATTCCATCTTCCTCCATGACAGATAAAAGATTGGGGTCTTGCTCAACAACAACAATATCAGAAATTTTGACCATAAGCTGTTGAAGCAACATTCGGCCAATTCGACCATAACCGCATATAATATAATGATTTTTGAGTTTGCTAATTTGTTTATCCAATCTTCGCCTCCCCCACATATCTTTTAAACGGCCATCAATAGTAAATTGAACCAACGATGACCCCACATAAGCAAAAAATCCGACGCCCGTAAAAATCAAAAAAACGGTGTACATTTGACCGGAATGGCTCAACGGATGAACTTCACTGAAACCAACGGTTGCAATGGTGATAACAGTCATATAGAAGGAATCCATGAATCCCCAGTCCTCAATGATCATGAATCCCACTGTTCCACCTGCAAAAACAAAAATGGTCAGTGATATTATAATTGTTAAATGAAAATTACGGTTCATAGTTAAACTTGATGGCTTGATCTTTACTCGGGATCTTTATAAATAAACCAAAATGGCAAGTGCCATGTTCAAAAGGTTTTACAATGGCATCTTTTAAATTTTTCTTCAAGCGCTAATTTAATATACAATGATAACTATTTATAAAATAAAGAATATTATTGTTATTGGATGTGTTGCAGTTTATTTGACTCAAGCTCTTTAAATATTTGGCAGAGATGGTTCGCAAATTTTTTTTCACAAGAGAATTTTTAATTGACATATAGGGGGATACATTGATATAAAGAAAAAATTTTTGGAGGGATGGCCGAGTGGTTGAAGGCGGCGGTCTTGAAAACCGTTGAGTGTCAAAGCTCCGTGGGTTCGAATCCTACTCCCTCCGCTCTTACCTAAAAAAACGATCATTTTCGGAGAGATGGCCGAGCTGGCTGAAGGCGCTCGCCTGCTAAGCGAGTGTGGGGTGAAAGCTCCACCGAGGGTTCGAATCCCTCTCTCTCCGCCATTCTTCATCCTAAATCCCTGAAGTGCTATTTTTTTTATTTTTTCCATAATGAACAATTTAAAAATTGTACGTCTCGTGTTTTCTATGTGGTGTTATCGGCATTTTAAAAAAGGTTCATGCAATTTTAAGAATAATATTAATGGTACAAATAAAGCCCCGCAACTTGATTTCAGAAAGATTGTTTTATAGAAGATGAACGCCAAATATCAAATTTTTTAACCTTTTCTTGACAAATCTGCCTAAATTATTTATTGAGTCAAGCTGTTTAGAATTACAACATTATTATAATCAGGAAGAACACATTGTTACCAGATGATGAAATAACGTCCACCGAACAATTATTGACATTAATTCGCAATAACAGCGTGCAGAATGATGCCATTGTTGTAGAGTCTTCTCCAGAGCCTCCCTCAAAGGTCAGTCCGACCAGTGAGCATGTTACGATTGGTGTGGACATTCGTGAGAAAAATATTACCCTTGTAAAAATTGGACCATCAACGAAAACCAACTGGAAACTCATCGACTGTCTTCAAGAGACGATACCTGAAAAAAAAGAAATTGCGGTTGAAGGCATTTCATCCAAAGAATTGTCACGGTGCATTGGTGATTTTCTCGGAAGTGCAAAAAGATATCAGCTATGGGCATTTGTTTCCTCTGAAAAAACAGATGTCAGATATCTATTGATTCCAAAAGTCCAGGAAAAACAGCTCACCAACACTGTTTATTGGTCTGCTAAAAAAGAAATGGATCTCAACGAGGAAAGTGTTTTTTTTGACTTTGAAGTGCTGGGTGATATTACCCAAAAAGGTGTTGGAAAGACAGCGGTCGTAGCTTACGCAATGCCCAGATCTCAAATTACGGCGGTGAAAGACCTTTTTTCCAGTGCTGGTTATCCTTTGACAGGTATTTCAATCCCTGAATTTTCAACTCAGAGCCTCCTTCGCGGTGACTTGCTTTCTGGGGCAGGGGATACCGTGGCGACATTGAACATTGGAAGTTCATACTCAAAAATTAGTATTTACCGTCGTGGCAATCTAACATTAACGCGGCGGATCAAAACGTGCCTGAATAGTATGTCCGAATCATTGGTGGACAGCATCAAAGAAAGTTATTTCAACCTCACTCAAACGGATAATCATACCTTAAGTGTTGATTATGCAAGAAATTTATTATTAAAAAATATTAGTGAAACAAGCGGCCCTGAATATTTAGAAGATGACTCAGATACCGGTGCGGATCAGAGCAATATCTTTGATGGCATATATCCTGCAGTGGAACGGTTGGCCAGACAAATTGAAAGAACATTTCAACATTTCAATACGTTATTTAAAGAAGATGTGATTCAGCATCTATATATTGAAGGTGATGTCAGCCGGTTTAAACCATTAAATGAGTATATATCCAGTCAGCTCAATATATCTGTTTCCCCCTTGAATGTCATTTCTCCTGGTGTCCCTCAATTTGTTGAATATAAAGCCAATCATCCGCAAGAATTCGGTGAAAAATATACCTCTGCCATTGGACTCGCAATGTCTGATTATCAACAGGCAGTACCTAATTTTTTATTGGACTATCGTGATAAAGAAAGAATGAATCTCAATTCACGCATAAACAAAGGTATCAGAATTGGTTTGACAATTGCGGTGATATTGTGTTTTTGTCTGTTGCTCTTTCAAATCCTGGATTCCCGACATAATGCAAATGAGATAAAAGAATTTAAAGAAAAATTAACGAGTTTCGGACCTCGAGTCGATCAAAATCTCATTCTTAAAGAAGCTGCTCGAATGAAAAATTTGTATAAATCCCAGAAAAAAATAGCGATCAAATATCTTGGATTGGCAACCATAACAGAGTTGATTGAAAGAAATCCAGCGTATATTCGTCTCAACCGCATCCGTCTGGATATGGGGCCGTTAACAGTAAAAAAACGAAAAAGCGAGACTGCGAAACGAGCAGTCATAGAAGGGACTGTTTTCAAAGAAAAATTAGAGCAAAAAGGACGTGACCATTTTGAAACATCTTTAGCCAACTATATGCTGTCACTTGAAAATTCACCCATTTTCTCAAGTCCGTCCATACGGGGAAAATCTTTTGAGTATATTGATCGTTATGGTGAAGTTCTCATTTTTGAGCTTCATCTTCTCATTCAATCACAATCAGAACCAGATTCAGAATAAAAAGTGATACTTATGGACAAAAAACAACTTATCGACATAATAAAACCTAACTTTACTTATATTGCCGGTTGTTGTGGTCTCATATTCATTACACTTGTGGCTGGTATATGGCCCTATCAAAAAATAACCAGTGACCAGCAAAATGAAATAAACACGTTAATGTACCAGATAAAAGAGCAAGAAGCCTTATCTCCTGTATTAAGAACATTAATAGAAAGTGCTGACCTCTCAGGCAGTGAACTTCTCATGATGGAAAAAGAACAGATGGAGGCTGCACCAAAAGATACATCAGCTATTTCGAATTATTTCAAACAAGCCGCTCTTCAGGCAGGTTTAAGTATACTGTCTCTTGTTCCAGAATTAAAATCATTGACAAAAGATTCAAAATACTTACCGTTTGAAATGCAATTACATGGGAACCTCAATGGGTTAAGAAGCTTTCTAATGGCAATCGGTCGATTACATTTTTTAGAGCATATCGAAATAATCGATATCAATAGCCGCGGTCGAATGAAAGAATATTATCTTAAAATTTGGGTTTCTTATAAATAGTCTTTTTAAATAAAATAACTTATTTTTTCAAATCCGTTCTCTATACATTGACCTGAATGCCAGAGCGTGTTAATATGGCTTTGACATCTTCACCTTAGTAGAAGAAATTGTTTATAGTTTCAAAATCTTGCTATGTTTTAACTGGTACCGTATCACTATGATGAATAATGTTTCCGAATGAATTTATCACAAAAAATTTTATAAGGAACACGTATGTTAAAGAAAAAAAGAATCATTGCCTATAGTGTATTGGCTGTTGTTGTACTTTTTTGTGTCTTTTTTTTAATACCGTCTTCAAATCAATCAAAAGACCAACAAAAAAATATTTCAAACCTGGAATCCATTACCAAAGAGGTCAAAGATGGTTTGAAAAAAACAGGCATGGATAAAGTCACCAACTATGTCATTAACCGTGCCGAAAGCATGTGGTCAAAAGATCCTTTTTCGGACCAAAAAAGTGTTGGCGTACCTCCAGGGACGAAAAACAACGGTGCAGATATTTCAGCAGACATGCCTGCTCGAATCCGTCCGGTTTTTACCTATTCGGGTTATATGGAAGTGGGTGAAAAAAGGATGGCCATTGTTAATGGTATGGAATATGAATTAAATGAAGAGCTCGAAATTAAAGGTTACTACGTTGATACTATTGAGCAAAATTGGGTTATTATTGAGGATAAAAAGAATCAGGAAAAAATAACTGTTTTTTTCGGAAACCCTTAGACATAAGGTGAAAAGCGATGAATTATTTCTCAACTCATAAAATTACAACCGTAATAGGGATTGTACTGACATTTTTTATTTTATTTGCTGTTGGTTGCTCGCACAAAAAAGATAAATCCAAACGAGATTTATTTTTTGAAACATGGAAGTTGCGCGCACAAGAGTCAAACGGGCATTCGCCATCGCCAAGAGTGAAAAATATAAAATTGGCGACACCCAAAACAGCAAAAAAGTCCTCCCTCAAAAAAGAGCGTCCATTACCATCTCAAAAGGTAACTCTCAAAATGGATAATGAAAATGTTGGCGTTATCTTAAGGACGTTGGCAAGAGGGGTTGCGCAAAATATTATTATTAATTCTAATGTCAAAGGAAAAATTAATATAGACATTAAAAATGTCCCCTGGAGAGAGGCTTTTTTAGGGGTACTTCATGCCAATGGTCTCACACATACCTGGGAAGGTAGCATTCTCAGGGTAATGACGCTTACGGATCTGGAAAGAGATTTAAAGGCATCACAGATATTGGAAAAACAAAAAACCGTGACACTGGAAATGGAAGCTGTTGAACCGTTTTTAACGGAAGTGATTGAAATTGATTATGCCGATGCCAAGCAGCTTCAAAAAAACTTGACCCCCATGTTAACGAAAGACAAAAGCGGTAAAAATCGAGGACATGTCACGGTCAATGAACATTCTAATTCATTGATTATTCAAGCAAACAGAACAGATTTATTGAGAATTATCGATGTCATTAAAGAGCTGGACAGGCCCATTCCTCAGATTAAAATTGAGGCAGATATTGTTGAGACAAGTCGGGATGTTGCCCGTGATCTTGGCATTCAATGGGGTGGGTTATATAATGCTAAAACAAATAAAACCGGATCAAAGCGTGCATGGATTACCGGTGGAACCACTGGAGAAGTAGAGAGCAACAGCCCGCTTGAAGGGAGTACAAGATTTGGAAATGGTTTGTCTGGCACTCCTTTTGGTGTAAATTTTCCTGTTCCACAATCCGACACAGGTGCATCATTGAATCTCATGTTTGGCACTCTCGGTGGAAACATACTCGAAATGCAACTGACCTCGTTGGAAGCTGATGGTAAAGTGAATATTATCTCCAGACCTTCAATTACAACTCTGGACAATCAAACTGCAGTCACAAAAAGTGGTTCTGAAGTTCCTTTTGTTACAATCGATGATGATGGTAGTGCCGATGTCCGTTTTAAAGATGCTGTTTTAAAACTTGAAATAACGCCTCATGTCATTGACAATAATTACTTAAAAATGAAAATTATTGTGACCAAAGATGAAGTTGATTTTTCAATGAATTCAAGGGTTCAAGGAAACCCTGTGATTAAAAAAAGAGAAACACGTACCACGTTAATTGTTCAGGATGCAGAAACCATTGTTATTTCAGGGCTCTCAAAAAGCACAAAAACATTATCTGAAGCGGGAGTTCCAGGATTTAAAAATATTCCTGGTATTGGGTGGCTATTTAAAAATGATGGCAAATCAGATAACAAAGAAGAAATTCTTATTTTTATAACACCGCACATCCTGAAACAACGATTGTCTGGAAATGAAATACCTGAAGCGAATATTATTGAAGAGCGTGATCTTCCCCTTTTGGAAGATGCAACAGCTCTGGATGCGCCAGAAAAATAATTTAACACTAAAATGAAAATATGAATGCTGAATGTTAATTATTCTAATAGAAGAATAATATACATTCAGCATTCAACATTCTAACTATGGATTATTTCCAACTGCTACGTTTAAATAAGGAGCCTTTTTCAAATTCTCCTGACCCTGCCTTTTTTTATCCATCAAAACAACATGCGGGTTGTCTTCAGAAATTGGAGATTGCCATCAGACTCAAACGAGGGCTGAATGTTATCATTGGCGATGTAGGAACCGGAAAGACAACTCTTTGCCGCCATATTGTCCGTCGCTTTGCCGAAGACACAAATGTTCGAATGTATTTGATTTTAGACCCGGGTTTTAAAAACACGCATGAATTTTTAATGGAAGTTGCCCGCCTGTTTGGATTGGTATCTGATGAGGAACCTCTTGATGAATGGGCCATCAAAGAACGTGTAAAAAAATATCTGTATGCAGAAGGTGTTGATAAAAAGAAAATTATAGCCATCATTATTGATGAAGGCCAAAAAATTCCTTATTTTTGTTTGGAATTATTAAGAGAATTTTTAAACTATGAAACCAATGAACATAAACTGCTTCAGATTGTCATCTTTGCTCAGCAAGAATTTAAGGCCGTATTAAACCAGCACGCCAACTTTTCAGATCGAATCAATATCTGCCATGAACTGGGTCCCTTAGGCTTTTTTGATACAGTTAGAAAAATTCGTTTCCGGTTGAATAAAGCCAGTGAGGACCGGGCGACGCCCAATATTTTTACATGGCCAGCATTTTGGGCTGTGTATTGGGCAACCAGAGGATATCCAAGAAAAATATTACATTTATGCCACCTTGTATTGCTTGCCTTGATTATTCAGAACAATACGCGGGCAAATTATTTTTTAGTCCGCTCGTGCATTAAAAGAGATTCTGCCGGGCGATATTATCAAATGGGCACACTAAAAACGCTGATTGTGACGCTCTGTATTTGCCTTGCCATTGGATGGGGGGGCCAACGAATTCCGTCATTCAACATCAAGCAACCGGTATCAAAAGTTCTTAACAAATTTTTTCACAATACTTCTGATGAAAAGCTCCCTGACGAATCTGATTTGAACACTAATGAAACGACTATGGATAACGCAATTCAATCCCGTTCCACAAAAACGGATCAAGCCGACCGTTCGCCCATTATCCTTGGAAAAATAAGCTGTTTGCGCAATGAATCGCTTCAAGATTTGATTCGACTGTTTTACGGGACATTCAACCCCTGGTATTTGCGTTACGTGCGAATGGTCAATCCCCAAATAAAAGATTCTATGTCCGTCGATCGTGGTCAAACGGTTCACTTTCCAGGTGTTCCAATGACATCTTCCCCTGCAAACAAGATGGAGAATAAAAATCTGTGGTGGCTTGAATTGGCACAATACAAACACATTCATGAAGCCTATGCATACTATATCAATTATCCAGATGATGCTCCTGAAATTATGATTTTACCATATTGGAATAAAAAAGAAGGGTTAACATTTTCTGTTCTTTATGCTATACCCTTTGAAGATCAAATGGCAGCAACACAATTTATTGATCAATTACCTCAATTTATATCGCAAAACTGTCGATTACGTAATCAGTGGGAAGAAGAAACAACCTTTTTTTCAAAACGGATGATTGACTTGTCCTATTAAAGAAAGGGCACAATGCTAAAAATAGAGCAGTTGGAAAAAATTTTAATTGATGCCAACATCTTAACACCTGATCAATTCCAGCAGGCTATTGAGGAACATAAAGGTTCCGGGCTTGATTTTGTAAGATACCTCACTCAATCCGGTCTGCTCAGCGAAACCGACCTGGCTGAAATTCTCAGCCATGAAGCCAAAGTTGCACGATATGACCCTGAAATACATAGCCTTCAATTAAATCTGATTGAACTTGTTCCCCTTGAGATTGCTCAAAAAAATCATTTAGCACCCATTCAAAAAAGAGGTCGATTGCTGATTGTTGCGACCACTGATCCTTTAAATATTGCTGCTTTTGATGCGGTTGAAGAATCAACAGACTGCGAAGTTGAACCGCTTGTTTGCACAGAGCAAGAATTCATGCAATTGATTACCACAATATATGGCATGGATTCCGGTTATACGATGGATATTGATGGTATCGGCGAGATGGAATTTGACATTGATTCTGAATCAAAATCCGCTGCAATCGTTGAAGATGTTCAAGTTAGCTCTTTACAAAATATGGCTGAAGAAGCCCCGGTCATTCGATTTGTCAATTCTTTATTGTCTCAAGCGGTTCGTCAGGGTGCGAGTGATATTCATATCAGTCCTGAAAAAGATCGCGCAAAAATTCGTTTTCGTATTGATGGGCGGCTTCAGGAAGTTCCATCACCACCCAAAGCCATGTTACTACCCATTATTTCACGTATAAAAATTTTGGGCTATATGGATATTGCAACAGCAATGGTTCCTCAGGACGGTCGTTTTACCGTTAAAACGGAAAACAAGGAAATCAACGTCCGCGCATCGAGCATTCCTACAATTCATGGTGAAAATATTGTTTTACGGCTCCTGGATATGGGAGCAACAATTCATACGTTGGATCGTCTGGGAATGACGGCTGAAGATACTGGAAAAATTAAAGAAGTTATTGAAAAGCCTTATGGTATGATTCTCAGTACCGGCCCCACTGGAAGTGGCAAAAGTACCAGCCTGTATTCAATCATCAAGGCATTAAATAAACCGGATATCAATATCATTACTCTTGAAGACCCTGTTGAATATCGTGTTCCAAATGTCAGACAAGTGCAGCTCAACCGAAAAGCAGGTATGACATTTGCCAGTGGTTTGCGATCTATTTTGCGCCAGGATCCTGATGTTATTATGGTTGGAGAAATTCGTGACAGCGAAACTGCTGAAATAGCTGTTCGCTCTGCATTAACCGGTCACCGTGTTTTAAGTACCGTACACACCAATGATGCCGCTGGTGCCATTACACGATTGATTGAAATGGGAATAGAACCTTTCATTGTTTCATCTGTTTTATTGGTTTCATTTGCTCAACGGTTGCTCAGAACCGTCTGTCCTTTTTGCAAAGAAGTCTACCAGCCCACTGAAAAAGCACTTCGTTATATTGGCATTGAACCGGATGATAAGAGCCTCTTTTACAGAGGTCGAGGGTGTATCAACTGCATGGGAACGGGTTTTCGAGGAAGAACGGCAGTCTTTGAAATTTTGATTATTGACGAGGAAATTCAAGATATGATTTACAGAAAATGTTCAGCCCAGGAAATTTCTCGTTATTCAAAAGTCTCTGGAAAACTAAATACATTAAAAGAAGACGCAATGATAAAAATTTTTAACGGTATCACAACTGTAGAAGAAGCTGCGTCTGTGGTTATGATGTAAATATAGAGAACTTATAACTCCAATTAAAAAGTATTGATTTTTTAATTGGTCTTAGTTATAGATAGTTTCCTTATAAATATTTTAGTGTTAATTATTAATGAAATTTTTGAAGGTTTTTAACAAAAATGTCTGTTTTTACATACCAAGCAATCAATGAACGCGGAGAAAATATTTCAGGTACCATAGAAGCAGAATCTGTTGAAACTGCGTCAAACCTGCTAAGTTCACAAGGATTGATCCCATCCAAAGTTCGAAAAGCAGGAGACATTTTTGGATTGGGCAAAACTCTGTCCTTAAAAGAAAAAACAACGCGTGTAAAGACAGGGGACCTGCTATTATTTACCAAGCAATTTAAAACAATGCTCAAAGTTGGCATTCCGATTGTTAGAATTCTTCAAGTTTTGGAAAAACATTCAGAAAATGTCAAATTAAAAAAAATTGCTACGCAAATGGCACGTGATATTAGTGGTGGGTTAAGACTCCATGAAGCCTTCAGGAAATACCCAAAAGTTTTTGATGAATTGTATTGCAGTATGGTTCAGGCTGGTGAAACCAGCGACTCTTTAGATCAGGTGTTTGATCGTCTTGTGATGATTATTGAGCATGAATATAAAATTCGTTCTGATGTCAAGCTGGCATTGCAATACCCAACATTTGTCAGTATTGCTCTGGTTATTTCATTTTTTGTTTTGTTAACCAATGTTATTCCCAAATATCTAAAAATTTTTAAGGCTCATAAAATTGAATTACCAATGGCAACGAAAATTGCTGATATGTTTTATCAATTTCTATTACAGAACGGCAGCGTACTGCTTATTGTTTTCTCGGTATTGATATTGGCCATTATGGTATATTTTAAGACACAGCAAGGGCAATATGTAAGAGACTCTATGTTGCTGAGAATACCGATTCTTGGTGATGTTTTAAAAAAGGCCAACATTTCGCGTTTTGCGAATATTTTTGAGATATTACAATCCAGTGGTGTTCATGTGATAGAAAGTATGAAAATATTATCAGGTACCATTGGGAATAAGGCCATAACAAAAGATTTTGAAGGTGTTCGCAGTAAATTAGAAGAAGGCCGAGGAATTGCGCCACCTCTCAGTGATTCTAAACATTTTACCCCTCTGGTTACCAGTATGATTGCTATTGGTGAAGAGTCGGGTAGTTTGAATGAGATGTTGCGAGAAGTCACCCTTCATTATGATGATGAAGTTGCTTATTCTGTTAAAAGGCTTACTGAGGCAATTGCACCGGTCTTGACCATCGGATTGGCAGTAATCATTGGATTTTTTGCATTATCGATTTTTGTTCCAATGGCAGATTTGACTCGAATTCTTAAATAGTTCGAGGTATTAATAATTTATTATATTACAAATGATTCATACCAGTTGACAATTTTGAAGAGAGACATTAATATAAATTTATATTTTTTATGCGCAATAATAAACATGCCCATATGGGTATCATTATTATTTGTAAGGAGGTTTTTTAAAGGAGGTTATGATGGAAAAGCTTAAGAAAGTGTTCAGAAATGAGCAAGGGTTTACACTTATTGAAATTATCGTTGTGCTGATTATTCTCGGTATTCTTGCAGCGGTAATTATGCCCAAATATTTTAATTTGGAGCAAGAAGCTGGCAGAAAAGCCGCTCAAGGTGTTATTGCTGAATTACAGGCACGTGGTAACTTATTGTATGCAAATGCAATCATGGCTCATGGAAATGCCGAAGAAGTTTGGCAAGAAGGTGTTAATACTGAATTATTGGATGGGTTAAGCGAAGAAACGGATCCGTACATCGTAGAACTGAATGGTGGTAGCAGCACGATTAAGATTAATGGTTCAGCCCAGGAGCCCATTACATTCGAATATAATGAGCCTGAATTTGTAGGCGATAATCTCAGGGGCCCTGAATTTCGTTGGGTGGAATAAACACCTGACAGTCATTATTTTTATTTCAGTAATCCCAAAAGATAGCAAATTTATCATGCTCTGCCTTTTTCGGCAGGGCATTGATAAAATGCTAGCGATGGATAGTGATTATCGAAGATATAAAAACCTCTTGCCTTTTCTACCAGGCTCTTTAAACACTGTCATTTCAAGTGTTAGTGTACCACCCGGTTTATTGGACCGAGCCCAATCTTAACAGTAAAAAAATAAAAGTAAAAATGGAAAAAATCCTGTTAACATTAAAAGATAAGTCCGCTTACACGCTTATGGAACTCCTTGTCATTCTTGTATTGATCGGTATTTTAAGCGGAGCAATCGCATCAAAGTATATTAGAACCCAGAGCGACTACGAGTTAGTTGCTGATGCTCATGAATTACGATCCAATCTCAGATTAGCCCAGGCCTACTCTACACGCTATTATGAGCAACAAAATTATTTTAACTGGGAAATGCGCGATGACGATTTGTGGGGGATTACATTTCCATCAAAAAATAGTTATCAAATGATTCGAAAAGAATATCTTTCAAGTCAGAAAAAAATTTCTGAAATGTTGGATCCTGTGTACTATGATAAAGATATTTATCCTTCACATGAAAAAAAAATAGTGTATCAACTCAGCAATCCTTGCATGGGAGGTAGTGAAATATTTTTTAATGCCCTTGGAAAGCCTGTTAATTTGGCGGGAAAGCCCTGTGATCGCGATATTGTTATCATATTGACAGAAGAAGGTGCAAAACGATCTATAAAAATAGTTATAAACAAAACAGGACATATTAACATTGATTATCAAAAGAAATGAAAAACGAAAAGATTGGGTTTGGGATAAATGAAAGATAGCAACGGCTTTACACTTTTTGAAATTGTTATCACTTTGCTCGTGATATTTATAGTTAGTGCATATATAATTCCAGTTCTTGGTTCATCGTTCTTCAATTTTGACCGACCTGTAAAAGATCTTCAAGAAATACTGAAATTGAAAATGATTATGGAAAATATCACACATGATTATACCAATCGTTGTTTTGCAAAAAGTCCTTTTAATCTGGAAGAACTGCGGATAAGAATAGGTAGAACCAACGCTTTTGTAAATAACAGTGGTTCTGCTCCAGAATATCATCCTTATGGATTTGATGGTCAGGAATACATCCGATACTTTGTAAAATACAATGAATTTGTTACAGATAAAAATGACAAGGATACGATCCACATGGTTCGGGATTATTCATCCTCCGCTAAACGGAATATGTTGTTAGTTACGATACAGTTGGAGCGGATTTCTGACAAAAGTTTGACGGTATTATTTACAGAAAAAAAGAAACAATAACTTGAAAATGAACAATAAAAAAAACAGATCTGATAAGGGCTTTACGCTTTTGGAGATGACAGCAACACTGATGATCGTTGGATTGTTAGTAGGACTGGCAGGTTTGTATATTACCAATGTTGTTGATGCTTATGCATTATATCAAGAACATACAGAAGCGGCGCAAAAAGGGCGTTTTGTGATTAATCGATTGGTAAATGAATTTATTCACCTTGAGAGGGTTATCAATGGAAATGAAAAAAGCATCTCTTTTGAATCTAGGTATAACAACTTAACGGATGCAGTCATAGAATTTAAAAACAACACAATCGAAATTAATCACGTCGTGTTTGTCGATAAGGTTCATGATTTTAATCTTCGATATCTGAAATCTAAAACGGCGTTCGATGATGTGTCTTCCCAAATGTGGAACAATAGCTGGTTAGATGGATCAACAGCAATTCAGTTTGATATTTCATTTGCCCTTTATCCATCTTTGCAATCACTTCAATCTAAAAATATTATTACTTTCAATAATATTACAGTTGTTCCAAGAGCGATGGCAAAGAAAGAATGA
>PEAL01000010.1 GCA_002753725.1 Deltaproteobacteria bacterium | reverse complement strand
AGTAAATTTAAATATTTTTTTCGGTGATAATTGCGGAAAGGAAACACCCGTTACCATCTCGAACACGGAAGTTAAGCTTTCCAGCGCCGATGGTACTGCATAGGAGGCTATGTGGGAGAGTAGGACGTTGCCGAAAATTTTTTAAAAGGTCCGCATTTATGCGGGCCTTTTTTTTTGTTTTTTTATTGAATATTTGAATCAATGGGGTATCATACAAATTTAACAATAACCATATTCTTTTTAGCTGTTGTTTTTTTATTAATAATTGACTGAATGGACAACAATAATGACTAACATACCAGAAGAAACGATTCCCCAAAATATTTCTTTTTTTAGAAAATTCAGCGCATGGATGGTTCATGTCTTTACTGCAACAGGGGCAGTCTTCAGTCTATTAGCGTTAAATGAAATATACTGGTGGAATTTTAAGCTGGCTTTCTGGTATATGGCCATTGCAATTTTTATTGATTCCATTGATGGTTTTATGGCTCGCTTAGTTCGGATAAAAGAAGCTGTTCCTAAAATTGATGGTGCCATGCTTGATAATATTATCGATTATGTAAACTATGTAATTGTACCTGCATTTTTTTTCATTGAAAGTGAATTGCTTCCTTTTGGTTTAAGAATCTTAGGTGCAGGAATCATTGCGATTACTTCCTCTTATCAATTTTCTCAAATTGATGCTAAAACCAGCGACCATTTTTTTAAAGGATTTCCTAGCTATTGGAATATTGTTGCTTTTTATCTGTTTATTTGGAATCAGAGCCCATGGTTTAATTTGGGTATTATTATTCTTTTAGGAATTCTTATTTTTGTACCTATAAAATATGCTTATTTATCAAGGCCACATTTCTTGTTACAGAATAGATTCTTGAAAATATTTATACTCATATTTTCTTTTTTGTGGGCTTTTTCTGCAGGTTTTTTATTATGGATTTATCCTGAAACTAATGTCTTTTTTTCTTTTATTACATTAATTTATATTTTAGTTTATTTTGCACTCAGTTTGTACCGAACATTTATTCCTGCGAAGGAAAGTTAAAAAAAATAACAGTGAGTTGAGCAAACGAATACCGATAAAAATGAGTTTTGAAAACAATATTATTGTACCTAAACAATATTTACATAAATATTCCAAAGAGGAAATAAATGAATTTCCTGTCAAGCAATATGACGGTTCTATATTTCTGATTAATTCGTCTGATCAGATGACTTTTGTTGACGGTCACCTTAAAAATGAAAATATACTTGGCTTTGACACAGAAACAAAACCTTCATTTAAAAAAGGCAAAGTTAACCCACCTTCTCTGCTCCAATTGGCCACAGACCAGGCTGTTTTTATTTTTCAAATTTCGAAAAAATTTTTCCCTGATATTATTCAATCGATACTTTCTGATCCAGAAATCATCAAGTCTGGTGTTGCTGTGCGCGATGACATCACTGGTTTAAAACGATTAAGTGACTTTTCTGACGCAGGATTTGTTGATATTGGCGAGATCAGTAAGTCTATAGGTCTTCAAACAAATGGATTGCGAAATTTAGCTGTGAATTTATTAGGATTTAGGATTTCAAAATCTTGTCAAAAATCTAATTGGGGAAAAAAGAAACTCTCTCAGCAGCAAATTCTTTATGCAGCTACTGATGCATGGGTCAGTCGTAAACTATTTGTTGAAATGAAGTGTTTAAAATTTATAGACACATTAAATGCTTAAACAATTCATACAGATTACTATCTTTTTAATTATATTTATTGCTGTTTTTATAACAACTACTTATTTAGCTGTTTATTTTTTTGTCAAAAATGAAGAAAGTGTTGTTATCCCTGATATTTATGGTAAAGATATTATTTATGTCCTCGAACTTTTAAGCGATAATGCGTTAAATACTAAAGTCGAAGGAACGGAATATCATTCAACGATTCCAAAAAATCATGTTATCTATCAGGATCCCAAGCCCGGAAGCGAAGTAAAAGTTGGAAGAGATGTGAAAATAATTCTTTCAAAAGGTAGTAAGTGGTTGACTCTACCCGATATCCGGGGGGTGAGTATTGAAAAAGCATACGTTCTTTTAGATGCCAATCGATTGTGCAGTGGAGAAGTAACCCAAATATTTCATCCTTACTTTGAGAGTGGAATGATCATTGCTCAATATCCAGAGCCTGGGACCTATATTGCTCATAATGCCTGCATCAATTTTTTGGTAAGCAGAGGAAATCGATTTCCTTTGTATCAGATGCCAGATTTTACGGGTGTATCTTTTGAAAATGCTTTAATTTCTCTAAATAAAATCGATATCAAGCCAGTTTCTATAAAATATGCATCAGATACACAATGGCCAGAAAATCGGATTATTGAACAAAACCCATTGTTTGGGGCTTCTATTGCTAAAGATGAACCGATACTCTTGACAGTTAATCGAAGAGTACAAAATTATGAGAGCCTAAAAGGCGGAGTATCTCTTTTTATATATACTGTTCCTAATGGTTTTTTAAGGAAGCAGATTTTAGTCCGTTTAAATATTTTTGGTGTCACCATTCATGTGTATGATAATTTTTTTTATCCATCTGAACAAATATTTGTTATAATTCCAAATGACTGTGATGCCTCTGTCTTTGTCTATCAGGATGATGAATTGGTTGAAAGCCAAATTTATTAAATTGGGCAATATGTTCCACTGGATTTTAAGTAAGACCGGATAGATAAATGATAAATAATAAAAAGGAAAATAGCTCATGACAAAAAAAATCGCACCATCCATTTTGTCAGCAGATTTTTCTAAATTGGGAGATGAAATCGTATCTGTTGAAAAAGCTGGGGCTGATATGATTCACATTGATGTTATGGATGGTCATTATGTTCCCAATATAACCATGGGGCCTTTGATTGTTGAAGCTGTTAAGAAAGTTACGACGCTTCCATTAGATGTTCACTTGATGATAGAAAAACCGGATTTATTCATTGATGACTTTGCTGATGCTGGTGCAGATATGATTTCGGTCCATGCAGAAGTGTGTCCTCATCTGAACCGTACGATCCAGCATATTCTTGAAAAAAAGGTCATTCCAGGTGTTGCGCTTAATCCTTCCACCCCTCTTGAATGTCTCTACTGGGTTATGTCTCAGCTTAAATTTATTTTAATTATGAGTGTGAATCCTGGTTTTGGTGGACAATCTTTCATTGAAAGCAGTATCGATAAAATTATTCAAATAAAACAAAAGATTGTAGAGAAACAATTAAATATTAACATTCAGGTCGATGGCGGGGTAAATAGAAACACAATTAGTGACATTTCAAAAGCCGGATGCGATATTTTTGTTGCAGGCTCTGCTATATTTGGAAAGGAAGATTATCAGAAGGCTATTGATGATTTAAAAGAATTTCTTTGTTAGATTTTGATCTTCAGATCTTTTCTGTTTGACCCTGAAAGTTATTATATACAGTAAAAACAGTTAAATACCTGCAATAAAAAGGATAACTATTGGGCCTTTGGCTAATCTGTTTTTTTGCAGATTCGTTTGTTGCCCTTTTTTTTTATATGCGATACTATCATGAAAATGAATTGAATTTGCACAGATGTACTGTAAGTGAGGCAGTAAATTTGTTTATTACGTATTACAATGCCTGTGTACAACACAAAAAGGGAATGCGTCTGTGCGTCGTTCATGGGTATGGTTCATCAGGTTATGGTGGAAAAATTCGCTCCACCATAAGGCAATTATTGGATGATCATAAAGATAGGCTTGAATGGCGTTCTGGGGAACAAACAGATGGTAATCCAGGGGTAACTTATGTTAAAGCAGACCAATTGCTCCCAGAAATTCATGAAAATCTGGCTGTTAACATTATTGAGTTCTGTGATACTCCCAAAACCAGAGAAAAAATTGCAGGGCATTTTCGAAAGCACGGTGATCAATGCGTACTAAAAGCCATCCGATACTTGCAACAGTCCAATCAGTTAACCACTTTCTGGAAAGGTAAACATAAATGTTATGTTAAGTCTTTACTATAGATAATAAAGGATAACCCATTATGACCTCAAGACAAAATTTTGATTTATATTTACAGCCAACAGCCTTTATTGATTCGGATCACCCTCAGATTCTTGATTTTGTTAATGACAATATTGCACAGAAAAAAGATCCTAAATCTAAAGCGATTAGACTTTTTTATGCGGTCAGAGATCAAATTCTTTATGATCCATATACGTTCAATTTAAAACCTGAACGTTTGACAGCCAGCTATGTTCGATTGCAAAAAAGTACTTTTTGTATTCCAAAAGCAATTTTAATGACTGCTGTTTTGAGAGCGGCTGGTATTCCTGCGAGACTGGGGTTTGCCGATCTGGTCAATCATTCTATGGGTGAAGAACTTAAAAAGGTGCTGAAAACTAATTTACTGGCATGGCATGGTTATGTCGAACTTTTTCTTGATGAACGATGGGTTAAAGCAACACCAGCGTTCAATGCTGCATTATGTCAACGACTAAATGTTTCACCCGTAGAATTTGATGGTGAAACGCATGCTGTTTTTCCAGATACAGATAACAATGGCAATCGCCATATGGAATATCTCAGATATCATGGTACCTTTTCCGATGTACCACTGGATATGATTGTAGAATCAATGAAATATCATTACCCCATGCTGAAAGAGCATGATGAACTTGTATAATCCTTAGGAGGGATCATGGCACAAACGATTGATGAGATTTCTGTCAATTATGAGGAGGACGGAAAACTGATTGTTGAAGAAATGGATAAAGACGTTTTATCCAAAGGCGCATGGACAACAATTATTTTCAAGTTTCGACAATGGGATAAAAAGCTTGATGATTATGGCCCTGAACGATTCACTATTCGTCGATATCGAAAACTGAAAGGTGAATATAAACAACAAACAAAATTCAACATTTCCAGTATCGATCAGGCTGAAAAGATTGTTGCTGCGCTTCAAAAGTGGATATAACCATATCAAGCTTGAATATTGTAAGTGTCTGTGATAAAAAAATTGTTTTTTATCAAAAAATTTGAATAAAAGGAAGAGTCTCATGACATCTACAGATATAAAAAATGCATTAAAAAAAGGACGTCCACCCAATGTTGTGCAATTGTTCCCCAACTCTCGTGCACTGATTGTGAGCGGTAAAGTGATTGACCGAGCCATGCTGGAAAAAAAAAATGCTATTGCTATGGCCGCCAATGGACGGAGCAGTTTTGTGATTCGCGGAGTCCTTCGCGCAGCCCAGAAGGCAAATGCTGCCATTATTATTGAGATTGCACGATCAGAGGGCGGTATGAATGCCTATTGCCCCATCAGCATGTGGAATCTTGCAAGAATGGTGGATGCATATTGCAATGAAATGAATATCACCATTCCTGTTGCTATTCATACAGATCATTATGTGATTAAAAACAATATTGATCATCAAACAGCAAAAACAGAAATTCCTTCCTTGTTTGATGCTGGTGTAACCTCGATTGCAGTGGATGCTTCTCACCTTCCGGACGATGACAACCTGTTGACCAATATTGATCTCAATTCACTGATTCCCAAATGGGCAGGATTGGAAACAGAGGTCGGTGAAATTAAAGGGAAATCAGGGTTATCATCAAAAGAGGAAGCCTTGTTTTTGATTCAAGGCCTAAATGCCCACAATATTTTTCCAGAATGGATTGCACTGAATAATGGCTCTGTTCATGGTATTGAAGAGAATGACAGCGGTATTCAAGTGGCGTTGACTGCTCAAATTCATGAAGCCCTTGCACCCTATTCTATTTCCGGCGCTCAGCATGGAACTTCTGGAAACAGCTCTCAACGTCTTCGGGAAATAGCTGATAAAACACGAACGACAAAAGCTAATGTGGCAACAGCTTTGCAAATGGTTTCCTGGGGAGTGGATGTCAACGATGATGGTAATGCCTGTTTGAATGAGAAAGGTCATCCTGTCAAGAAGCCAGATGTCGGTGTTTTGGATAGTACCTGGGCAGCTATGATAGCCTATGCAGAATCAAATAATATCAAAAAAAATGATTTTAAAAAGCTGAATTTGCCCTTTGAGAATACGTTGTTAGCACAGCCTAAAGCTGTTCGAGATAGAATGGTCGCTGCTGTGGAAGATTTTGCTTATAATATGATTGTCAATGTTTTTCAAGCCGGCGATACTGCGGATAATGCCATTGAAATTATAAATCAGGCCCAATCTTATGATATTGGAACCAAAGCTATGCAAATAGAATCGTCTGAGCAATGGACACCTGAAAAAATTCGAGAACGTGCAAAGTTGCTTTCAACTGACAAAGGAGTTGATGGTAATTTTGATGATTAATCTCTCATGAAAAACGAAAGTTTTTTTCGCTATGAAAGTCCATGATATCAAAGAACTTAGTGATTTGATATCTGGTTATTAAACTTATGATGGGATCTCATTGTTGGAGATAATGTATCACTTGAGAAGAAGTATTATATGCTTGTTTTTTGGCTCTACATCACCTCCTGGAAATCGTCTTTAACAGTTATTTCAATTCAGCCAATGTATTATCACGATTCTTATGATGAAGTCTCATCAATAACAATTCATAAAGACAGCCTATGCCTGTATTTGAATACACAGCCCTTGATCAAAAAGGTAAAAACCGTTCGGGTATTATTGACGCAGACAGCGCAACAGATGCCCGTCAAAAACTAAAAAATAAAAGTCTTTACCCAACATCACTCAAGGAAGCCCCAGATCACCTTAAAACAAGTTCTGCTTCAAAATCAAAAGGGTTTAATATTAATCTCCAGGGCTTTTTTACGCGTGTCAAATCATCTGAAGTCACAATCATGACTCGTCAACTGGCAACGCTTGTTGGTGCTGGGCTTCCATTGGTTACGGCTATTTCATCTTTGTTGCCCCAAACACCCAATCCTGCATTCAAACAAACACTGGCTCAAATCAAAGATTCTATTGTTGAAGGCAACAGTTTTGCAAAGGCTTTGGAACAATACCCTAAAATATTTTCCGAACTGTTCATCAATATGGTGCGGGCCGGTGAAGCATCTGGAGCACTTGAAATTGTTCTTGATCGACTGGCCGATCTATCAGAAAAACAACAGCAACTCAAAGGCCGTATCCGTTCTGCTCTGGCCTATCCTATATTTATGCTTTTCTTGGGATGTGCGGTTTTATTTGTTCTCATGGCTTATATTGTACCCAATATTACATCTATTTTTGATGACATGGGACAAACATTGCCCGGGCCCACACTTTTTTTGATCGCTATGAGCAGCTTCATTGAACGTTTCTGGTGGGTGATTTTGTTGCTCTGTACGATTGTTGTGATCGTGATTCGTCAGTTGATCAAAACAGAAAAAGGTAAATACACAAAAGACCGGTTGCTCCTGACATTTCCCTTAACTGGAACACTGGCACAAAAATTAGCTGTTTCGCGGTTTGGGCGGACACTGGGATCCTTGATAGAAAATGGAGTTTCACTGATTCCAGCCCTTGGTATTGTCAAAAATGTTGTTGGAAATGTTTTGATCGCTGATATCATTGATGAAGCGGTTGAAGATATTGGTAAAGGGGAAGGACTGGGCAATGCACTTTCAAAGAGTGAAATTTTTCCCCCTATTTCCATTCAAATGATTCAAGTGGGTGAACAAAGTGGTGAGTTGGAAAAGATGCTTAACAAAGTCGCTGATATTTATGAAACGGAGGTTGAATCTGCAATTCTCGCCATGACATCCATGCTTGAACCTTTGATGATTTTAACCATGGGAGTGCTGATGGGCTTTGTGGTTATTTCGATTTTATTGCCCATTGTTGAGATGAATCAATTGGTTAAGTAGACAGATTGAACGGTATGAAATATCATGAAAATACCAACAGATCTGCTTTTAGATGATGATACTGTATAAATTTTGTTTCAGCAGTGTCATCAATTTGTTGAAAGCAAATAAATAGAAAATATGAGGTGATCATGAAGAAAAAAAATAAAAGAAATGAAGCCGGATTTACCCTGATTGAGTTAATGGTTGTCATTGTCATTCTTGGAATATTGGCAGGTCTGGTTGTGCCACGGATTATGGATCGCCCGGAGCAAGCAAGAATGCAAAAAGCGGAGGTCCAGATTGAAAGCTTAGAAACAGCATGTAAGCTATATAAACTCGACACCGGCGGTTATCCATCTTCTTTGGACGCATTGGTTTCTGGAAGTGGTCGCAAAGGGGGTTATCTTGAAAAAGGTAAACTTCCAAAAGACCCCTGGGGAAATGATTTTTCGTTCTCTGGGGGTGGAGATGAAATTGAAATATGGACAACCTCTAAAGATGGCACCAAAATTAGCAATCTGGGTTCAGATGGCGGTGGACAATCCGAAGGCGGTGGGCATGTAACATGGTAATGACACGATCTGTGTTATCATTGAATATGAATTCAAATGATGGATACACCCTGCTGGAGTTGATTGTCGTTCTCGTTATTTTGGGGATATCTCTTCATTTTTTTATGCCTTCATTAAGAAAACCGGACAGTATGCAAGCTGTTGCCCGACGTGTAATTACTATTTCAGGCCATTTGCGAAGTATGGCGGTTCGAACACAAGAAAAACAGACGTTGGATTATCATTCCAGTGGATTTAGCGCAGGGGTATCTAAAAAAACAAAAACAGAGATGCTTGACGATGAGGAAAGGGAAAAACAATCGATCCCATTGCCAGATGATGTTTCTTTGGAAGTATCACTTCCTAACGGTGATGTACAATCATCAGGAGCAATCAATTTTTATCCAACAGGATATGCGGACCCGGCAGCTATTCATTTAACCAAAGGTGGTGATGATTATTTAACCCTTGTGGTTGAGCCGTTTTTGTCTAAAGTCCGTATTTATGAAGAATATTGGGAGTTTCCTCAGCGATGACATCGCAAAAAGGTTTTACATTGCTTGAAATGATGATTGCCATGAGCATTTTGACCATCGCAATTGTCAGTATATTTAAACTGCAGGGACAGTCTGTCAACATGATTTCGTCGGTGCGTTTCTATACACAGGCCCCCTTGCTGGCCCGATTAGCTCTGTCTCGTTTTGAAGCCCGACTGGTTGCCGAAGATCCTGAGCTTGATAGTGATTCCGGTGCTTTTGGCGAAGATTTTCCTGGTTATGAATATAGTATCATTGCTCAGGAGATAGAAGATATTGATGAAGACTTCGAGTATATAACAAAATATATCAAGACGGTTGATGTTACTGTTACATGGGATGAACTGGGAATTTCCTATTCAATACATACAACAATGTTTCTTGATATGATTTAAAAAAGATTAACAGTAATTTCAAGTTGATACCGTAATTTTCTATGTTAACAGAACCCTGTGACCGTTGAAAAAAAAATGATTTCATTTATAAAAAAAAATTTTTCTGGCTTTACTCTCCTTGAGGTTCTTGTCGCCATTTTTTTGTTTGCGATTGTCATGACAACCATTTTCGGTGCGTATATTCAAATTTTTTTTACTGTTCAAAGCACGGAGAATGATGCCCTGACCTATGAAATGGGCAAAAATGCGATGGACCGGATGCTCATGGACTTAAATTCAATTGTTATTACCAAACCACCGATTTTTAAAAAACCAGATGCCCGAGCCGAGGAAGATGAATTGGATCCTTATCGTTTTGAGGGTGAAAGTGACGGGGAATTTGGATCATTGCGTTTTGTATCCCATGCTCACATTGTTATTGAAGGCTTTTCACCCAAAGGTGGCGGTGTCGCGCAGATAAAATATTATGTTACTTCAGATGATCAAAACGCAGAAATAATGGTTCTCAGGCGTTGCGATGATATTGATTTGGAAGAAGGTTGTGACCGTGAGGATGACCCGATTTTATGCGAAAATGTAGTTGGATTCAATGTTTCATACGTCTATTATGAACAGGAAGAAAATATTGAAACTTTCACCGAGTGGAACTCTGATGATGAAGATACAAAATTTTCGACCCCTCGTGCTGTTGAAATAACATTGAAATTATCCGACCCGGATAAACCCACTGAACATCCACTTGTTTTCCAAACAGGGGTGACATTGCCATTGTATCGATTGAAAGATAAGAAAGAGATGTAATTCGATAGGGTAGATTTTACTTTGTATAACTATTTTAAAACATATTTAATGAATCAACGTGGCATCGCCCTTCTTATGGCTTTAGGGAGTATAGCTCTCATGCTTGCTGCTGTTTTGCAGGCCAACATTGATGCCAAGTTTGCTATTGAAGCTACGGCGGTAACAAAAGAACGTCATGAGCTAACCTATAATGCCATGTCCGGCATTATCATTGCACAGGCAATCTTGATTAAAGATATCACGGATAACCCAAAAGGTCATGATGCGCTTTGCGAAGACTGGGGCCGACAGGAAAAAATTAATGAGGTTTTGAATGCCTTACCACATGGTGCTGGAAAACCCACACGATTGGTGATATCTGATGAGCTTGGAAAAATTCAAGTCAATGCGCTGGTCGATGCCAAATCTGGAAAAGTGAACAGTGCCCAGGATTTATTATGGGATCGTGCCATTCGAGATATTGTGTCATCGCCTGCTTATGAATCAGATACTGATATTATTAATGAAACGCGCAGTATTATAGATTGCATTATTGACTGGATTGATTACAATGAAGAACTTCACGGAATAAATAGTGTTGAATCTGATTATTATGAAGGATTAGAAACACCGTATAAAAGTAGAAATAACTATTTTTCAAATATCAATGAATTGCTTTTGGTGAAGGGAGTAACCAAACAACTGTTTAGCGCTGTTGGAATCCCTAATTATGTAACCGTTTACGGACAATCCGAAGCTAAAGATTCGGTCTCTTATCCGGGGAAAATTAATATTAACACAGCGGATATGGGGGTGTTACGGTTGCTTATAAAAGAAGGTGATGAAGAATACCTTCCAGATGTTTTGGAACATCGTGATGAAAGAAATGACGATGGCGGTTGTATGAATGATTTAACAAGTATAGGCGCTTATGAAAGTATGTTTGGTAAAATTTTTTATAATGATCTCATTACAACTCAAAGTCATCTTTTTCGGGTTGATTCAACAGCATCAATCAACCAGACAACCAAAACAGTCACTGCTATCCTTTTTAGACAGCAGGATCCAAAAACAAAACGATGGAAATGTGAGATCGTGAGTTATAAAGACACTCGTTGATCTTGATATAAAATAACCCTGGAAATGGATTAACAATATAAAATGCCTGATAAAGTACTGGGTTTAGACATACAAAAAGATACCGTCAATGCGGTACTGGTCAAAGCAAGTTTTCGCAATCCTCAGATTGTTTCGTTTACCAGCATTCCTTTTCAGGAGCCGGAAGACGAGGAGCAGGATGTCTGGGAATTGACTTTAGCTGAATTGAAAAAAAAGGTGAATTTTTCTGGTGCCATACCGGTTGTTGCCTTTCCAGCTTCAGATGCATCCTTTCGAAACATTGTGATACCATTTAAAGATCCTAAAAAGATTCGGCAGGTGCTGCCTTTTGAACTTGAACCGCTGATGATTCGATCCCTGGATGAGGGCATTATTGATTTTCAACTCGTCGAAAAAGGGGATCACACACGTTTGATTGCCTGTATGGCCGATATCTTGACTATGCATGCACTCTGGGGACGTATAAAAAAAATAGATATGGAACCAGAATTTATTCCGGTTGAAGGGGTTTCAACAGTACTGTGTTTACTTGAAGATCAAAATATTTCTGACCAGTGTATTTTTGTAGATTTTCAATGGACACAATCTATCGTTATTTTTGTGGCTAACAGAACGGTTGCTTTTGTTCGTCGAATTGAATACCCTGAGTCATCCAATGCAGAAAGAATTTTGATAAGATCTATTCGTCATACGCGAATTTATTATTCTGAAAATATTGATCCAGAGTACAATCCTGAGCAGCTCATTATCACTGGCGCACGAGTTGATGAAAATGTTCATAAAATACTTGCAGAACAGATGGACATAGAAATACATGAAGCGGATCTGGCTAAACGGCTGTCAGTGAAAATGGATAAAGCCATCAGTGAAAATTGGAATGCCAATGTGATGGACAACGTTTTAGCTTTGGCAATGATTCAAAACAGAGGCAATAGCAGTTTTAATTTAAGACAAGGCCCATTTGCCATTAAGCAAAGGTGGCAGGAATATAAAAGCGAAATTATCAATACCATCTTTTGGGCCATTATTTTAGCTATAGGATTTTGCTCAAATATTTTCATTGATAATAAAATTCTTGAAAAGCAGGACCAGCAATTAACCAATGAAGTAAAACAGATGTTTGACCAGGCGTTGCCCGGGGAAAAAATTTCTAATCCGGTTCAGCAAATGCAAGAGAGAATTGCAGAACTGAAATCAACGTTTATGGTACAGGGGGATAAACATTCAACATTATCGATCATTGATATTATTAACCTGATCAGTACGCTCATTGACAAAAATGTTGATGTTTGTTTTACTCGTTTAGTTGTCGAAGGTAATGAAATACATATCTCTGGAAAAACGGATGCTTTTAATTCTGTTGACATTATGAAAAATAAATTGGAAAACGCCAGTCAAATTCAGTCGGTGTCTGTCACATCATCGAAAAAAGAGCGGCAAGGAGATCAAATTGCATTTAAGCTGAAAGTGACGTTGTCGGAAGAGGGAATTTAATCATTATAATGAAGACTTGGGTATCAGGTCATAATCAAAATATCAGAGAACACGCTTGAGATAAAATCAATAAGGATAATAAATGAAACTTGCCAGACGTGAAAAAATATTGGTTTATTTTACGCTCATTATGATCATTGGTGTTATTACTGTACAATTTGTGATACTGCCCTTTATGGATGACCGTGATCGATTGAAACGAAATGTCAGCTTTAAAACAAAGGCGTTAAAAGAATTATATCTGTTGAAATCTGAATTTGACCATGTGCAGCAAAAAGCCAATGACGCCAAAGCAAAAATGGCCAAACGCCAAAGAAATTTTAGCCTGTATTCTTTTCTGGAGAAAGTAGCTTCTGAAGCGGGATTGAAATCTCATGTGGAAAAAATGCAGGACAATTCAGCCAAAAAAGATAAAGACAGCCCTTATAAAATCGCCAGTGTGGAAATGAAACTCAAGGATTTGACATTAGAGCAATTATCACCATTTTTATATAAGATTGAAAAATCCAGAAACAATCTGACCATTGGAAAAATTGTCATCACTGAAGAGAAAAAAAATGAAGGCTATATCAATGTTTCATTAAAAGTGATGACCATTGAAACATAATTTTTTTAATAAACCTTATACTCTTTACGGAATCAGGAAACCATTTGAATGAAAACATTTTTGGGATACACACTCTTTGCCATTTGTGTTACTGTTTTTATGTTATACTATCAATTTCCCGAAGAAATGGCTGCGCAACTGTTTAAATCAAAAATGCGTCAGCTTGCACCTGAACTGACCATTGATTTGGAAAAAATTCTTCCAGCCTTCCCGCCGGGAATTCGTATGGAAGGGCTTACTGTGGATCACTCTGAAATGCGTCTGTGGGCATCAAAGATACTGACCTTCCAGCCAGATTATTTATCAATATTTCGTCTCTCCCCATCTGTTCTTTTTTACTGTACAGGATATGACGGTGAAATGAAAGGCGATGCAGGCGTTACAAATATAAAAAATCTTTGGGAAAAAAAGTCATTACCCCTGACGTTTAACGCTAAATGGCGAAATATTCAATTAAACAAAATAGATGCTTTAAGTTCCCTGCCATATTTAATAGAAGGCGTTCTTTATGGTGTTTTCTCTTATGATGGTATTGCTAACTCCTGGATTGATGGTACAGGTACACTGAAAATCATTATTGAAAATGGTAATATCACATTGGAAAAGCCCATTCTTCAGGCAATAAAAAATATACAATTTCAACGGTTTGACGCAGAATTCTCTTTTAAAAACAAAGTGATTCAACTGCTTCAAAGTAATATCAATGGTGATATTGAGGGCAGTCTGTCTGGGACGATTTCTTTGCATCCAGTTTTTCCAAGAAGCACAATTAATATCACTGGTAAAATAAAACCATCGGAGAACTATATTAAACAGTCTAAATTGCCGATAAAAGCTTTTATTCAGCCGGATAAACTAAAAAATGGTATACCTGTTACAATCACAGGAAGTATCAATCGGCCAATTTTTAACACGATGTAGCTGAGTTATCATAATAATATTAGAGAGAACTTACGACTCTCGAGATAATACCAAACAAGGAAATTATGGCACTGATCAAGCGATTATATCCACTCGTCTATCTGGGATGTATAACATTGCTTATACATTTTTCAGTACAATCGTTTTATCAAATTATCGGAACCTATGTTCCGAAATCATATGATACAGGTGCGCCGGCAATTAAAAATATATCCGCTGATCGGCCACAATCAATTGAACCCTTTTCAAATTATGACGATATTGCAAAGCGAAATTTATTTCACACAAAAACTCAGGCTGAAATCAAACAGGAAAATACACCACCGCCTCCGGAACCTGTTAAAGAAGAGGCGCTTAAACCCACGGAATTGAAACTCAAATTATTGGGTACTGTTGCAGGTGATGAAAAACATGCTTATGCTGTTATCGAAGATCAGAAAAAACGTCAGCAAAATTTATATCGTGTGGGCGATCCCATTCAAACGGCCACTGTTGATGAAATTCGTAGAGGAAGCGTTATTTTAAAAGTTGGTGACGGTAAAGAGATTCTTACGATGGATGATGATGCTGGAATGGGCTTGTCACAAAGCAGTGGCCCCAGAAAAGAAGCAGCGCAGGTTGATAAACCAGGGGGGAAAATACAAATTTCCCGAAATGATTTACAATCATCAATGAAAAATATTAATCAACTCATGTCGCAAATTCGGATTCGACCCCATTTTAACCGTGGGAGACCCGATGGGCTGAGTGTAAATAATATTAAGCGAGAATCTATTTTCAATACAATGGGGATGAAAAATGGTGATATTATTCAAGGGGTCAATGGAAAGAAAATTAAAACCGTTGATGATGTCATGTCATTATATCAACAACTCAATTCGGTCAGTGACATTGCCCTGGAAATCAAACGCAGAGGAAAACCAATGACCATGGAATATCAAATCCGGTAATCTTATGTATACATCGTATTTTGGACTAAAAGAAAACCCATTTAATTTAACGCCTGATCCCAGATACCTGTTTTTAAGCCGGAAACACCAGGAAGCCTTGAGCCATTTACGATACGGAATCAAGGAAAGAAAAGGCTTTGTTCTCATTACAGGAAAAATTGGAACTGGAAAAACAACCCTTCTTCGTACTTTGCTTGCAGATTTGGATCGTACCGTCAAAACATCGCTCATTTTCAATGCTTATATTTCAGACCAGGAAATTCTTCACGCAATCAATTATGAATTCGGTATTTCATCCGAGGCTCATTTATCCAATAAACAGTGTATTGATATTCTTAATCGTTTTCTGTTGAAATGCTATCAAAAAGGTGAAAATGCAGTTCTTTTTTTAGATGAAGCGCAAAATCTTTCTCCAAAAGTGCTTGAACAAATTCGTATGCTGTCCAATCTTGAGACAGAAAAAGAGAAATTGCTTCAAATTGTGATGGTTGGTCAAAGTGAACTCAAAGATATTTTGCATGGTGCGGGCTTACGCCAACTTGATGAACGTATCGCTGTTCGCTATGATTTGGATACACTGGAGAAAAAGGATGTCAGAGCTTATGTTGTTCATCGACTGACAGTCGCTGGTGCCAAAGGAATGATTCATTTTTCCAGGTGGGCATTTCGGGCATTATATAAAGTTTCAAAAGGTAATCCTCGATTGATCAATTCCATTTGCGATAGAGCGCTTCTGATCGCATATTCTAGAGATCGTTTTACCATTAATCGGGAAATCATTCTTCAAGCAGCTTTGAATGTAAAAGGTCATCGATTTGTTCATGTTTCGCCTCAAAAACCGTTTCGTCGGTTTGTCTATGCATGTATTGTTTGTTTGATTACAGGTATTGCTTTCTTTAGCGGCTGGTATTTTCAAAATCAATGGTTTTCAAATGTCGTTCAAACGGTATTGAATACAAACGGGTCATTTGTTTCAAATGATACTGTACAGAAGCACGTTCCTGATCATTCTGAGAATACGATACAAAAAACACTCAATGAATCTATTGTTCAATTGTCTGAATTTTCAAATAGTATCACAAAAATCGAAGAAAGCAATCAGACCCTATATCCTATCAAAGAAGCAGAACCTGTGGTTCAATCATCGGAAATATCAGAAAGTTTATCAGCAGCTGCCTTTATTGCAAGAATGACACAAGTGACAGGGGATATCATATTCGCACAAACGAATGACATCCCCATTGCTGAGACATCAGATATTTCTCCAACAACTATTGAGATAAATGAAACTTTAGCGCAAACAGTACAAGAAGTGACAAATATGTCAAGTTCTGAAGCATTTACTGAAAATCAAGTAATGTTGCTCGTTTCACCTGAAAATAAAACAAAGCTGACGGAAACGAATCAAGTGGAGAAGGCAGAAACGCCAAATCAGCCTATGGAATTTTCAACATTTCAGCCGTTTTTTCAAGCAGATGTTACACCGTCAAAGATTCAATTGACCATGGAAACAATGGTTCCTGAAGAACTTGTTCAAAAAAAACAAGCATCAAAGATGGATACGCTGTCTTTTTTTTTAGGAGAACCCTGGGAGCAGGGCATGACAGCTCCTGAAATTATGTGGGTTCAAAGAACCTTGAATGATGCCGGATATCCTGTAGGAGTAACAGGAACGTACAGTAAAGAAACTGTTGAAGCTGTTAAGCGATTGCAGGCAGATTTTGGCCTTGATGTCGATGGAATCATTGGTCCACAATCCAAATGGGCACTGTATCAGTTGTCTACGACACGGCTTAAGGATTATGAATAATGTCTGGCTCATGTATCCATTTACTAAAATATTTTTTTTGAAAGGATATGTTCATGCCAATTTCTAATCCAAAATCGCACGATGGTTTTGACTGCAAAAATAAACAGCAATTTCATAAGTTTGACGTGATCAAAATCAAATCTGAAAAAAGCAGTGATTTGATAATCATTTATATAAATGGGTTTTTATAATTTTCTTAATTTTTTATAATAATACATGAGCTATATACATGAAGCTTTAATCAAAGCACAAAAAGAGCGAAACGGGCATTATCCAAAAGATACGCAGAAAGTCGCTGAAAGTATTGGTATGACAGTGAAATCTTCATGGTTGACACTGCTACTCTTTTTTATGCTAATATCAATTCTTGTTGCGATAATCGTTTATTCATGGTTTAAGACGCAGCAACAAAAGCAAATACAAACAGCTCAATATGCAAGTGAAATAAGCACCGATATAACCATTGAAAAAAATAAGAATATAAAAGATAATGTTCAAAAAACAACAATCCTGAGCAAAGTGGAAATTTTTGCTCAGGAAAAATTAGATGAGAAGACTCAAGCGGATCAAAAAGAAAAGCAGCTTTCAGATGATGATAAACAACGAGATGGGACCATAGCAGAAGTTCATCCAACAACGCATGATGATGAACCGAATGAACAAAAAATTGTGAAAGATTCTGAGCCCCTTGGGCCTGATCAATTTTTAGAAGTTACCCGGCTTTATAAAAAAGGATTACAGGATCAGGTAAAAAAAAAATATGACAGTGCCATGGCTTTCTATAAAGAATGTCTTAAAATATCACCGCATATGGCACCAACATTGAATAACATGGGCGTTATTCTTCTTAAACAAAAAAACTATTTAGATGCCCAAAAATATTTTTTAATTGCTATTGAGGAGAGTCCTGAATATGTGGACCCGTATTATAATCTGGCTTGTTTGTTCAGTCAGACAAGAGACTCAACCCAGGCGATCGAATATTTGAAAAAAGCGGTACGTTTGTCTGAGGAAGCCCGACATTGGGCAATCACAGACAAAGATTTTGAACCGCTGTATGAATTACCGGAATTTAATATGATTATAGCAGGATATAATTTATGATGTCACCTATAAAAACCCTACCATGTCTTTTTATTGTATTTATTGGATTATCGATAATCATCATGTCTTATGATTCATCGGTATATGCTGCAAGAGTCACCGATCAAAATAAAATTAACAAAGGGGCGCAACAAAAACCGCCCACCAGAAATCGCGGGCCGCAACGTCCAACGCAAAAACCTAGTGAAGCAGAACGGTTTGTCACCATTGATTTTAATGATGTTGACATTGAAGTATTTATCAAATTTATCAGCGAGCTGACAGGTAAGAATTTTATTGTGGATCGTCGTGTAAAAGGGAAAGTCTCGATCATTTCGCCGAGTAAAATTTCTGTCAAAGAAGCTTTTAAAGTTTTTGAATCTGTCCTTGAGGTTCATGGGTTTGCCCTTGTTGAAGCCGGAGAAGTCACAAAGATTGTTCCAGCAACAGATGCCCGCACCAAAAGCATTGAAACCCGATTGCGTGAAGAAGCCGGCGAACCTGAAGACAAAATCATTACACAAATTATTCGGCTTCAGTACGCTGACCCTAATGAAATTAAAAAACTGTTTTCTCCATTAATATCCAAAAGCAGTGTGATTCTTTCCTATCCACCAACCAATATGCTGATTGTGACCGATGTTCTTTCCAATATTCAGCGATTGTTGCACTTGTTGAGTGCCATTGATGTTGAAGGTGTCGGTCAGGAACTTGCTATGCTTCCACTTCAGCATGCAACATCACAAACATTGGTAAAAACATTGAATTCAATTTTTGCTAAAGGAAAATCATCTAGAAAGAGCGCCAGTTCCGACCCTGTTAAAATTGTTGCCGAAGAACGAACAAATTCCGTTATTGTGTTAGCTTCAGAAGATGATATGGTCAAAGTAAAAGAACTGATCGCCATGTTGGATAGAGAAGTGCCTAAAGAAGAAGGTAATATTAAGGTCTATTATCTCGAGCATGCAAAAGCTGAAGAGTTGGAAAAAGTGCTGAAAAATTTGCCCTCAAAAAAGACCAAAGATGCTAAAGGAAAAGCCCCGATATTGAGTAAAGATCTCAATATTTCTGCAGATAAAGCAACCAACAGTTTGATCATTACAGCAGAAAGAGAAGATTACGCTGTACTTGAAGCGGTCATTAAAAAATTGGATATCCCAAGATCGATGGTGTATATTGAATGTGTCATTATGGAAGTATCCACTGATAAAGCCTTGGACTTGGGTATTCAATGGCGAGCGGGGTCGGATTTTGGCAATAATAATGGAGGCGTATTTGGTGGTTTTGGTACAGGTGTCATTTCTTCTTTAAAGCTGCCAGAGGCTGCCGCCAGCACAACTTTAGGTGTTATTGGAAATACGATTAAGTTTGGCGGTCAAGAGTTTATATCCTTGTCAGCTTTAATCAATGCCATTAAAACAGATGATGATGTCAATATCATTTCAACACCACAGATTTTGACAACGGATAATGAGGAAGCAACCATAAAAGTTGGTGAAACCATTCCCTTTATTACCCGTTCAGGAACGTCTGACAGTTCATACGATTACAATAATTATGAATATCGAGATGTTGGTGTTTCTTTGAAAGTGACGCCGCAAATTAACAAAAGTGGTTTTGTTCGATTGGAAATTGAGCAGGAAGTCAAGGATGTTGTTGAAGATTCTGTTGCTGCAAACGTGCTTGCGCCAAAAACGACCAATCGATCATCAAAAACAACGGTTCTGGTTCAAAATGCACAAACCATTGTGATCAGTGGCATGATCGATGAAAAAGTGACGGTTACAAAATCAGGAATTCCATGCTTGGGAAAACTTCCTATCATTGGTCGAGTCTTCAGTTCTTATTCCAATAAACATGAAAAAACAAATCTGTTTTTCTTTTTAACGCCGCATATCATCAACAATAAGGAAGAGTCTGCAACCTTTCATAAATTCAAACGAAAAGAAATTGATTCTTCTATGAAAAGAGAAGAGCAGTCGATTAAGCTATATAAACAATCGATTCATGAATAATGGAAACAACGCGATGAAAACATTTGGTATTATTAGTGATGAACGCGCATTTCGCTCAAAATCTCCCCTTATGCATAATCATGTATTTAAAAGTATCAATATGGATGCGGTTTATGTCCCTTTTTGTGTACAATCTTCACACATTGAAAACGCTTTAAAAGGAATCAAAGCACTTCATGTTTCAGGAGTTAATGTTACGGTTCCCTACAAACAGACGGTTATACCCTTTTTGGATCAGCTATCTGATGAAGCTGCTGCCATTGGCGCTGTCAATACGATTGATAACAAGGATGAAAAATTAGTTGGCTACAACACAGATGCTTCTGGTTTAATGGATGTTTTTGAACTCAACCACATTGCTCTTTCAAACCGAAATGCATTGGTTTTTGGTACGGGGGGGGCTGCGCGGGCTGTTTTATATGCTCTGAAACACATGCAAACATCGATTGTATATGTGGCTGGCCGAGATACACAAAAGACAAGTGTGCTGGCCAAAGATATGTCAGTACAGCCTGTTTCTCTCTATGACGTGAATCTTAAAGCATTATGCCCTGATATTATTATCAATGCAACATCTATTTCCAGCCCTGAAGAATCAAAAGAGTTAGCGGTATTTATTCAGCAATTATCGATGTATTCTGTATCTCATGTCATTGATATTAACTATGGTCGAAAAACAAATATTTGGCAAAATTTATCTCAACGCCTGGGAGCAACATTTATGGATGGACGAAATATGCTCGCTGCTCAGGCTGCAAGAAGCTTTTATATCTGGACAGCCAATCGTGTCAACATCAGTGAATATATGAGCGTTCTCTAACTTTTGGTTATTAATAACTCTCTGAAAAAATAACAATGAATACTTCTCATCAAAAAATATGTATTGCTCTGGATGTTGATCACGCCAATCAGGCGTTTGAACTCATTGATTTGCTAAAGCCTCATGTGGGGCTTTTCAAAGTTGGTATGCAACTGTTTTATCGATATGGCCCAAATCTTGTTCATGAAATGGTTTCAAAAGGGATTAAAATCTTTTTGGATTTAAAATTTCATGATATCCCCAACACGGTTAGAAATGCGTCCATTGCTGCTGTTCGCATGAAAGTCGCAATGTTTAATGTTCATGCTGGTGGTGGTTTGTCCATGATGCAACAGGCTGTTAATGGCGCCAATGAGATCGCTCAAAAAGAAGGTTTACCCCTGCCCCAAATTTTGGGAGTGACCATACTGACCAGTCTGACTCAGGAAATGCTTTCCAATGAACTTAATTGCCCTGGATCACTTGAAAGCAGAGTTGTCAGCCTTGCTCAACTTTCAAAAACAGCAGGTTTGGATGGTGTTGTTGCATCTCCTCTTGAACTTGCATGGATTCGATCAACCTGTGGTGCGGATTTTACCATAGTTACACCGGGAATACGCCCTTTATGGTCGGTGACTAATGATCAAAAAAGAATTATGTCGCCATCTGCAGCCATTGAAAAGGGCGTTAATTTTATCGTTGTCGGGCGACCTGTGATTCAGGCGGATGATCCGGTTTTGGCAGTTACCCGTCTGTTTAAAAATAGCTTGTAGCGGGACTGTCGAAAGAAATCACTGCGTAGATGCCTCAAAATAACATTCCAGCATTAACATATCTTCATCAAAGGCTGTTTTTATTTGAAAGGGAATTTTTTTAAACAGTTTTATCATGCCTTTGTTGGTGGGGGCCGTATAGGCGACCAATCCAGAAAGCCCATTTTCCCGCGCTGCCGCAACCAATTTTTGAATAAGGATACTTGCAATGCCTTTTCCCTGAAATTCTTTTGATACAGAAAATGCAATTTCCGCAACATTCCGATTGTTTTCCATTGCATACATCCCTACACCAATGATTTTTCCAAAACCAAATTCTCCAGTAATGGCGACAATGGTCATATTTTTGATATAATCTAACTGGAACATGTTTTCCACATCATCACGAAAAAAACTTGTTTTTTGATGAAAAAATCGTGCAACCACGCTTTCTTTATCCAAATTGTAAAAATGCTCCTGAATGCGACGATCATCAACAGGTTTTGCGGGTCGAAAACGCACTTCCTCATTGCCAAACGTCACTGTTTCTTCCATATGAACCGGATAAACACCATGAAGGGCTTCTTTAAGTGATCGATTCCGGGTGATATATCCCATTTCAATGGCTTTTTGAAACAATTCATCCCGATAATCCGGGTGTGCAATGCTGATCATTGCAATGGCCCGATCTTGAAGGTTTTTGCCGTAGAGATTGACCGCACCATACTCACTCACCACATAATAAACATCCGCCCGGGGAACGACAACAGCGGCACTGTCTAATTTGCCTACGATCCGACTGGATAAACCGTCCTGGCGGGTTGATGGCAACAGAATGATTGCTTTGCCACTTTTTGACATGGCAGCACCGCGCATAAAATCAACCATACCGGTTACTCCTGAAAAATGATTCAAGGCAAAGGCATCTGCCACAACTTGACCGGTTAAATCAATTTCACGCGCCATATTTACGGCAATCATTTTATTGTGTTGGGCAATGATCAATGGATTATTGACATAATTGGATGGATGAAACTCAATGGAAGGATTGTTATCTAAAAATTCATATAAATTTTTAGAACCAATGGCATTACTGGCAACAATTTTTCCATCATTGAGTCCTTTTTTTCGATTGGTGATCACACCTTGTGCCACCAGATCCATAATGCCATCAAATACAAATTGTGTATGTACTCCCAGATCATTTTTATCAGAAAGCCCCACCAGAATGGACTGTGGCGATGCCCCTAACCCCAGTTGAAGCGTAGAACCGTCTTCAATCAAATGGGCAACCATTTTTGCAATGGTATGCGAAAATGTAAATTCAGGAACATGACCAATGGTCAATAAGGGTTCTTTTTTTTCGACAAAGATATCCACATCATTAACGTGAATGAAACTATGGCCCATAATTCGGGGCATGTTTTCATTTACCTGAGCAATAACAAGGGTTGCGGCTTGCACGGCAGAAAGACAAACATCCACAGATATCCCAAGGCTCATCCATCCAAAATCATCCGGTGGTGACACCTGAATCAGTGCTGCATAAAGGGGAAGTTGTCCTTTTCTAAACAGATCGGGCACAGCAGATAAATTCATGGGGGTAATAAACGGCTTAAGTTGAGAAAGACTTTTGGTTTCAGCAGCACCCTGATAGATATTGCGAATATTAAAATGATGTCCTTTGTCTTCTTGAGCAGCCAACGTTATTGGGGAACTTTCCAGACTTAATAATCGGACAATTTCCAGGTCTGAAAATCGTGTTGCATTCTCCACAAGGGTTTTTACCAGATACTGGGGTTCACCACACGATGAGCCAATAAAAATTCGTCTCCCCGATGGAATCATTTTGATTGCTGCTTCAGCTGTTCTTTGTTTGGCAATATAGTCATCTGGCCAATATGAAATCGGCATGTCGCCTCCCTTCTCCTTTAACGTATGTTGAATAATTTATTTGGGGTTGAAAATCAAATAGTATCTTCCCATGCTCACAATGTCGAGAAAAAAACAGATTAACGCTGTATTCGGTTCATAATCATTTCTATCAAAGGGGTTAGTGATTGCTTCTGCCTTGCTGAAACAAAAACACAATTGTTTTCATACCGCAATCCATGACGCTGCTTATCAGGGATAAGATCAACTTTATTAAAAACAATGATACAGGGCTTTTGTTGAATATTTAATGTATTCAATATTTTATTGACAGATTGGATATGATTTTCATATTTCGGATTGCTTCGATCCACCACATGTAGCAGTATATCAGCATCATCTAGTTGTTCCAACGTGGCTTGAAATGCGGCCACGAGATCTTCGGGTAAATCACGAATAAATCCAACCGTGTCTGTTAAAATGACTTCCATATTTTGCGGAAATTTAATGCGGCGGCTGGTGGGATCTAATGTAACAAATAGTCGATTTTCAGCCTGTACCTGGCTTTGAGTCAATGTATTAAGCAATGTTGATTTTCCTGCATTGGTATATCCAATAATGGAGATAATCGGTAATCCGCGTTTTTTTCGTTTTGATTTTTGTCTATCCCGCGAACGGTGAACTTGTTTCAATTGCTCCTGTAAATGTTTGATGCGTTCTCGTGCTCGGCGACGGTTGATTTCCAGTCGCGTTTCTCCAGGGCCACGCCCACCGATTCCACCGGTCAACCTTGACATTGCCGTATTTTTGGTGATGAGTCGTGGAAGAATATATTTCAGTTGCGCCAGCTCTACCTGCAATTTACCTTCTCGACTTTGGGCCTGTCGGGCAAAAATATCTAAGATGAGCTGTGTTCGATCAATGACACGTAATTCAACCTCATCGGTAATGGAACGAATTTGGGATGGGTTCAGTTCTTGATCAAAGATGATCATGTTTGCATTTTGTTGAAGCACTTGAAGAGCCAGGCTTCGAATTTTTCCTTTTCCAAGCAGGAATCGGGGATCTTGCTTGTGTCGATATTGAATCACACGATCAATGACTTGAACGCCACAGGATCTGGCAAGTTCATCAAGTTCCTCCATTGATTGAAGTGCTTCTTGCTTGAGTGAATGTTGGGTCACATGAACCAGAAAAGCACGTTGATCCCCCATTAGTGCGGCTTGTACAGATTCCTGATGAGACATTTCATCTTCAATGGCCAGAATACGTTTTTTACAATCCATCTGGAGTTGACCGGGATCGAAGGGTGGCAGGAGGATATAGTTTTTACTTTCAGTGGATGTCGGTAATAAATGAGCGCAGAATATGTGGTTGGGTGTGCCATCGGGGTGAAGCGTGATGGCTGAAATAAAATCCATCCGCAATACAATCAAATCCGCAAGATCTTCTTCACTTAATCCGTTTTGATCAAGATGCGTGTGAATTAAGCGAAGTCCATTCAGTCGTCCCGGGCCGGAGCGATAGTCCTCCAGATGCGGAATGATCAGTCCATGATGATCTCCAATAATCACAAAACGGATCGTGCCACGTCGGTCAATGAGTAAACCAATCTGTCTGTGAATTTCATGAGAAAGACGACAAAAATCGCGTGCGATTTCTTGAGTAATCAAAAAATCCTGCGGTGATCTTCGGTGATACAATTTTTCGAGCCGGAGAAGATGATTGGGTTTAAGTCCGCTCGTGTTGCCGTGAATTTTTTTCATAAAATCTTAATAAAATAAATTGTTATTTGGTATTTTTCGGTTCTGACATACCTTTTCACAGAAAGACCTGGTTTTATTCATGAGAATGGGTGTCTAGACCATATTGTCACTCTGACAGAATCTCCAATAATATTTAAATCAGGTTTTCGACCGGTTACTTTTACACATTCTCTGACCATAGATAAAAAACCAGTACCTTTTCCTTCCATATAGGAACGTTTTGTTATAGGGCTTTTATAATTTCGAATAAAACCAGCGAGCATCTGATTACGTCGAACAGGTTGGCAGCCTGCAAACAAGGCTTCAGGTGTTAACGAGTTATGGAGTTTTCCAGGATTGCTGATTTCAATACGATCGGGAAAGATAAAAATTCTTACCTGTGCCCCTTGAATACTATAGTCACGATGAACCAATGCATTGACAATAGCCTCTTGAAGTGAACGAAGTGAATATGCTGGCTGGTCAATACGACCATGCCCATCTTTTTGGGCACGCATTGGAAGATATGGCGATAATTCAAGAAAGGACATGGATTTTTCAATTTGCGATATTATGTTGCCTGAGATCGTCTTTGTATCCACCTGATTATCAATATCAGGTTCAATTGAACGATAATGAACAATATCTACATAAGCACCTGAAATCCATTTGTCAGGATTGTTTGAAAAAAGTAAAAGTCCCATCCCTGTTGAGTATAACGCTCCTGCTTCATCTTGTGTAAGAATTTTCATATTTTGAAGAAGGTTATCAAAAGGAACTTCAACATCATCCAGATCGATTTCATAAAATTTTTCATAATAGGATGTAAACAACGTCTTATCAATTACATTTTTTTTTGCCTGATAAACAGGCCGTTCTTCAAAGGGCGTCAGCATACCACGTTTTTCAAAATATCTTGCCTGTTGTTCTAATGTCATTTCATAACAGTGATCAGCAATACGAAAGTATGGTCTTTTTCCAAATGGGGCATGAAGACAATAACGCGCTTTTTTGATTTCCAGCTTAAGACAATATTTTTCTTTACCGGTTGAATCCGGAATCAATATACGATCAACAATCAGTAAATGTCCCATGGGAGGCTCTATATTATTTTGAGCAACATTAACAATGAATTGTTGCAGGCTACTGATTTTATCCCTGTCTATTCCAATTCGTTCGCCATCATCTCTAACACCGAAAACGATTACACCACCTTCACTATTTGCAAAACAACACAAGTCTTTTGCCAATTCTTGACTTGCTTTTTCTTTTGAAAAATAAACCTGCTTGCCTTTAAAATGGACGACTTTAAAATCCAGATATGAATCCTCACCTGATTGAATCTCATTTAGAAGCGCTTCTATTGTATTATACATTTGAATGACATCCTTAAATTGGAACGACAATGGCCCTCGTTTGATATGGCTTCAGTTATCTTGAACATCCAGACTAAATCGGTGACAGAATATTATTTGGTTTTGTTCGGTTCTGAATCACTTTTTACAAGATATCCAGTAAAGCTTTTTACCACTTTTTGAAAAAGTTCTGTCTGACCTTTAACAATATCCTGAATACCTGTGAATAAATCCTGGGGTTCATTTGTATTTTTATCAATGTCAACAATCATACGGAGATGTTTAATGGTTTCTTGCTGATCCGCGCACCGTTCTTTGAGTTGTTCATACTTCCGGATCAATGTCAGGTATTCGTCACGGGAGACGGTTTGTTCATCTTTGGGAATCATGCCCAAAACCGTGACATATTCTTTTAAGGAATGTTGAAAATCCTGAACCGCCTTTTCTGCCATTTGTTTATATTCAGCGCTCCGTTCGGATAATTGATCCAGGCCATAGAATTTTTTAAACATAAAAGGAAGTTCATAGATGCTTGTGGCAGATGCTGTGACACTTTTTTGTACCCATTTCAGCATTTCATCAACCTGTTTTTTGCCCTTGGATGCACCTATCAGTATGTTTCCGAACAATTCAAGGAAATTTTTATCCATGACCTGTTTCTCCTTATTTGTTTTTCAATTGGCAATTAATACGCTATTGCAAGTTTTGTAAGTGCTAATTGATTCTTATCTGTGAGATCTGGTACGTCTGAAGAATCATATTGTGTCATATAACAAATGAAGCGCTATCGGTAAACTTTTTTTTCAGGAAAGTCGTTTAGATGGGCTTATGATCGTGATTGCTCAGAATTTTTCCAAAACGCACTTGGGTGAATATCTGATTTTTAACGATCACCTGACTGCATAACTTTCTCTTGGTGGAGTCCCAAAGCTAAAGCTTTGGGACTCCACCAAACGCTTCAAAATCTGTTAAAATACTGAGGGGAAGTTTTGCTGTCCAGGCATATCGACGTAACTGATAAGCGGGATGTATGGCATTTTTTATATTAATGGAAGGCTTTTTTGCTTCCAGAAAAAAAATTCGTTTTCCACCAATGCGGAAGCTATAGTCAGGTGCTTTTGTTGCACCACCAATTTTTATTATCTTTGCAACAGATTTATAAGCCATTCCGAGGACGCTGTATACTTTTGTTACACATTTAATGATTGCGTTGTTGCTCAAAGGATATTGAGGTTGTCATAATAGTGTGATAAGCTATAAATTATTACTGATTAACACTTAAACGATAGACATAGGGAAAGGAAAAAAGGATGAAACAGTTGATTCAAAACCAGCGGAATTTTTTTGATTCAAATACAAGCAAGGATATAAAGTTCCGAATTAAACAGCTCCGTAAATTATATTCTGTTATTAAAGATAATGAAAAATACCTGATGCAAGCCATCTATGATGATTTCAAAAAATCTGAATTTGATACCTATACCAATGAATTAGCACTCCTGTATTGTGATATAAAAGATGCCATTCAAAAAGTGAAGCAATGGGCAAAACCCAAAAAAGTCAGAACCAATATGATCAATTTTCCATCAAAAAGTTATATCATCGCAGAACCTTTGGGGGTGACGCTGGTGATAGGGGCCTGGAATTATCCCTATCAATTATCTTTGGTTCCTGTTGTGGCATCCATGGCAGCCGGTAATACGATTGTATTAAAACCGAGTGAACTGCCTGCGGGGACAAGTACTGCAATGGCAAAAATAATCAATGACAATTTTAACCCTGAATATTTTACTTGTGTTGAAGGCGGTATCACTGAAACAACAGCATTACTTGCTGAAAAATTTGACAAGATATTTTTTACTGGGAGTGTCCCTGTTGGAAAAATTGTTTATCAGGCAGCGGCCAAACATCTCACACCTGTAACTCTTGAACTTGGTGGTAAAAGTCCGGCAATTGTTACAGAAAATTGTAAAATGGATATCAGTGTCAAACGACTTATATGGGCAAAATTTTTGAATGCCGGTCAAACCTGTATTGCGCCCGACTATGTATTTGTCCATCATCAAATCAAAGACGAATTTCTATCCCTTGCGAAAAAAGAAATTCAACAATCAGAATTTTCTTTCAAAAATGGTAATTATGTTCAGATTATCAATGAAAAAAATATGCACCGCCTGATCGGTTTGCTGGATTCATCAAAGATTCATCATGGTGGAACCTACCAGATCAGTGAAAGATATTTTGAACCGACACTCATGACGGATATATCGTTTAACGATACTGTTATGAAAGAAGAAATATTTGGACCAATATTGCCGGTATTGACTTATGATACGATCGACACGGTTATTCGTGAAATCAAGACAAGACCCAAACCTCTGGCCTGTTATGTGTTTACGAGTGATCTCACGATTAAGTCCAGAATATTAAAAGAAATCTCTTTTGGCGGCGGTGGTGTTAATGATGCTGTGATGCATATTACCAACAGCAATATGGCTTTTGGTGGTGTCGGAGAAAGTGGTATTGGAGCATATCATGGTGAAGCGGGCTTTAAAATCTTTACCCATTATAAAAGTATTTTGGATAAACCCGCGTGGTTTGAACCCAATTTAAAATATCATCCCCATACACAAAATAAATTAAGATTGATTCAATGGATGATGGGTCAGTAGCTATTTGGGTCAGTAGCTATTTGAATTTATCGTTCGGTTTCATCCGGTTGAAGGGGTTCAGGCAGAGGATTCGATTTAATCAAAACAATAATATTCTTAAACTGAAATGTTTTTAAAAAGTTTTGAACTTGAGAGATAAATTCAGCGTATTCTGGGTGGTTGTTTTCCAGTTGACTTAAAAAATGCTTTATTTCAGAATAGGCTCCCTGTCGAGCAAAACGGATTAATTTTTCAAGAATGTTTTGGTCAGGTAAAAGCCCTTTGAGTGAAAAGGTACTGGATTGCATTTCTGATTCAGATAAAGGACACTTTTCAAAATTTTGACTGAATTCTTTGATCATTGATCTCATCAAAGACATTCTGATGGGCTTTTCAAGAAAAGCATTAAACCCATAATCATTCAAACTATTTTCATCGCATGAGCATGCATCAGCAGACATGGCAATAATAGTAATATTGTCATAAAAAGAATTTTTTCGAATCATTCGTGCGGTATCAAACCCATTCAAATCAGGCATATATAAATCCATGAAGATCATATGCGGTGTGTTAATTTTTATCTTTTCCAATGCACTGTATCCATCAGCGGCTTCATCGATGGTCATACCTTTAAAGATAGACAGCATATTTTTAATCACAAGGCGGTTGGTTTTAGCATCATCAACAATTAAGATATGTAAATTTTGAGGTAAGTCATCTGTATCTTGTGCCATATCAATGCCATCTAAAACAGATACAGGGGCGTTATTCAGTTGAAAGAGGGTTGTAATTCGGTTTAAAAGCAATTCGCCAGCTTGATGAATGGCCTGAACAGCCTCTTTGTGGGAAGTACTCAATTGTTTTTTTTCTGAATTTAAAATTTGCGTAAACCCTAAAATAGCATTCAGCGGTGTCAATAATTCATGGGTGAGATGAACTCTGGGGAATGAGATGGAAATCATCTCCGAAGATGTGCTTTGTTTTTTTGATGGATATGTTTCATCGGAAAAATCATTTTTTGGGGGAAGATTTTGAGATTCTTTCATAATGACGTTCCTCCTATCACACGATTGAGTGCTTCCTGGAGTTCATGAACATGATAAGGTTTAATCAGTACGTCTTTAAATTCATAGTCTTTATAATTGGCCATTACCGGATCTGAGGAATACCCACTGGAGATAATTGCATTAACATCGGGATCAATGGAAAGAATATGTTTCATTGCATCTTTTCCCCCCATACCTCGTTTCACCGTTAGATCCAGAATAACAGCCGCATATGGGGATTTTTTGTAATATTGGTCTGAATACATTTGAATTGCTGATTCACCATCAATCGCTTCATCAACTACATAGCCTTCTCGTTCTAAAATCGTTTTAACCAGTGTGCAAATTCCCTCTTCATCATCCATAATGAGAACTCTTTTTTGTGTTGAAGGATGTATCGGTTTTTTCCTGGATGGCCTGGCTTTTTGAACAGGAGCTTCTTTTTTTTCCGTTTTTGTGGCAGGCAAATATATATGAAAAGTGCTGCCTTTATTGGGAGTGGATTCGACATCTATTGATCCTTTGTGCTGAGTGACAATGGAATGGGCAATTGCCAGCCCTAAGCCCATCCCTTTTTGAGAACCCCGTTCCTGAGTTGAAAAGTAAGGGTCAAAAATCCGCTTTAAATCATCATGGCTGATGCCATAACCACTATCGGAAATTGATATATGAATATATTTTCCTTTTTTAAGAAAAAAGCTTTCTTTTCCCTCAACCGAATAATTATCAATGTTAATATAAATTTTCCCATTGTTTAGCATTGCCTGATCTGCATTTAGAATAATCTGATTAAAAACCTGTCGTATTTGTTGTTCATCAAAATTCACTTCAGCAAGATCATCAGAAATATTCAGTTCAAATGTTGATTGTGACGTATCAAGAATAAACTTCATAGACTCTTTTAATACTGCAACAATATTTCCTTTTTGCTTAAAGGGTGTTCCGCCCTTTGAAAATGTAATCAGACTCTTTGAAAGATTCGCAGCGCGCATCACTGCTTTTTCTGTTGATTTTATGAGAGATGAATGACGGGCCTCTTCTTTGAGTAATTGTATATTTCCAAGAATAATTGACAGAATATTATTAAAGTCATGAGCAATACCACCGGCAAGCACCCCTAATGATTGAAGTTTCTCATATTTGAGAATTTCTTTTTGCATATGTCTAATTTTGATATGTGTTTTAACTCTGGCCAGCAACTCTTCGTACTGAATGGGTTTGGTGATATAATCCTGACACCCGGCTTCAAAAGCCTTGACTTTATTGGATGTATCAGTAACCGCTGTCATAAAAAGAACAGGAATATCTGCCCACTCAGGTTTTGCCTTGATGCGTCTACAAGTTTCTAAGCCATCAATCCCTGGCATTAAAACGTCCAGAAGAATAATATCCGGGATGGAATGCTGTAGTATCTCCAATGCACCCTCGCCAGTCATAGAAATGTGTATTTTATAGTTAAAATTTTCCAGGTAATATACAATGGGTTGCAAGTTTTCTGGCTGGTCATCCACGAGAAGAATCGTCTGTTGCTCAGAATGGGTCGGTATCATGGAAAATCAATCTCCTTTTGATGGTCAATTATTATCAATCACACTAAACGGTAAGTTCGCATTTAACAAGTCGATTTCTTGTTGCTCCAGTGCATTTATTTTATCTATATTTTTTTGCAGAAGATAATGAAGACGCGAATCATAGAATTGATGAAGACTGTAAACAGGTGTTGCAGGGAATCCACGCCGAGGTTTATGACCGCCGCCAGCACCTGGATCAAACTGCTGAATTTTATTTTGAATGGCCCACTCAATTCCTCCATAATAACATACATTAAAATGAAGGAACGGTATTCCAACGTCTGTTCCCCAATAACGTCCATATAGCATTTTATTTTTATGAACAAAATAAGCCAGTGCCAAAGGATCATCCGGATGACCTTCTGGACAGGCTGAAATGAACAAACTCCGATGATTGTAATGGGTTGCTATACGAGCAAAAAAATTGGGTGTCAGGTATTTGTTACCCGCAGGGCCAAATTTATCCATACTTCTTTCATAAAATACAGAGAGTTTAGAATAAAAAACAGGTGGAATGTTTTCATCAACATGTGTTTTGATCTCAATTTTTTGATTGCAAAGCGCCTTTCTTTCTCTTTTGATATTTTTCCGCTGGTTGGCATTAAAAATGTTTAAAAAATTATCAAACACCTCATAGCCTTCATTATGCCATTGATATGTATAGTGTTTCCATTCAACGAAGTTCATAAAGAACATAACAGAAAGCCATTGGGTATCCACATGTAAAAAATTGCAGCAGGAAATGTTATGGTGCTTACAATAAAAATTAATCAGGTTCACCATAATACGTGTTGTCATCATTTCATCATAATCAGGATCAATCAGAAATCGATAGCCAGGAACAGGGGTCAGGGGGGTCATGCCAACCATTTTAGGATAATATGATATGTCGATTCGTTTGGATATCTGTATCCAATCCAGATCATAAACATATTCCCCATCACTGTTCATCTTGATATACAAGGGTGCTGCGGCAATTAAACGATCATTTTCATACAATGTCAAATGAATGGGCTGCCATCCGCGTTCCAAGCATACACTTTTGGATGATTCCAGCATATACAGCCATTCCCATTCCATGAATGGGTTTTGCAAGGGTATGGCCAGATGGTTCCATTGTTGTCTGTCAATCCTTTCAATAGAAGGGTTCCATACGGGTATGTACGGTTTTTCATGCATCAATGCTGACAAGGACATGCCGATTTCCTATAAATCAAAATCCATTTCATCCAGTTTTTGATTGGGATATAAACTGAATTCATCGGATACTTTCAATGGATCATCGGTTTCGGTTGCATCCCATATTTCAATAATAAAATCGCCTATGGGCAAATTATCCATGCAATAGTCCATCTGATGGAATGATGGACAGACGATGGTGCCACAAATTCTGGGCTTTTCCGCAAGACTGAAATCAATCGTCATGCTTTGACCAACAGTGTCAAAACTGACAGGTACGGCGATCTCCTCTAATTGTCTGTCTGAATGATATTCAGACAAATATGGTGTTCCGCTTGCATCGGCAAATATTGTATATGCATTGCCATTGGGAATACCGTAAAGAGTATAGGTGCCGTCATTTTTCGTTTGAGCAGAACAGGAAAACCCTTTGCTGTTTGTTGCATAAAGGGTAATCCCCTCTATGGGGGTACCGGTCTGTTCACAGGTAACCTGACCATCGATTCTTCCACCCCTGTCCAGAGAAAAATTGATCGCCGATTTTATTTGGTCATATTGTACACTGACGGGTACAGCTTCTTTAAGCACATATTTGTTTTGATAATATTCAGATATATAAGAAGAATCGCCGGTGAGTACCTGGACAATAAAGTTTCCTTCAATCAGACCTTTAAGCGTATAGTCACCATCACTATCTGTTTGTACTTGATACATCCACATGGGATTGATTTGAGAAACTGCACGAACGGTATAGTTAAAAAGAACCGTTCCATTTTTCATCTCGACAACGCGGCCCGATACACTTCCACCGATATGTAATTCAAACACGACGTCATCTCTGGTTTCACCATTGAAGATTTGAACGCCCAGGGCATTTTGTAATGTTTTTTTACCGGGATAAAAAACAGGCGCATAACGCGTGTCATCGGTAACGATTTCAAATTTATATTTGTCTTCAAGAAGAGAGTCTGTATCAATTTTACCATTACGAGATGATACTGTTTTTATCAGCTCATTGTCTGATGCACGATAGATTTTAGCAAAAATATGATCATTTTCGATAAGATTACCTGTATTTTCTTCAACAATATTGGCGATAAGGCGTCCAGGACGTTGAAGGTCAAAATTTTTTCCTCGCAACGTTTCTGTATTGGAAAGAAGCATCGTATTGGCATCATTGATGGTATATGCGGATTTAAAATAACAAGACACATATGATGTATTGGAGGCGTCGGCAGAAAGGATATATTCTCCAGGGGGAAGACCATATACAGTGTAATTGCCATTAGCATCCGATCCAATGGATTTTCCTGCCTGTCGATTTAAAGAACGATCAATGGCAGTAACCAGAACATTTTTTACAGGTAATAATTCATCCTCTTCGATGATTTTTCCTGTAATGATTCCGCCATTGATCAGTTTAAAATTGATTTTATCTCTGGTGCCGGTAATAACCGCAATGGGGGTGGCATCCTGTACATAATGTGCATTGGTGAAATATTGATTGATATACTTTGTTTCTTTTGCATCGGCCAGAATATGATAATCGCCTTCTGGAAGACAACACAGGGTGTAATTTCCTTTTTCATCGGTTTGTGTTTGTGCAAAGGTTTTTTCTTCATCAACCGCTTTGATCGTAACACGTGACAGTTGTGTGCCATCGGAGTTGGTTACCTGTCCAGAAACATTGCCCGTATTTCGAATATCAAAATCTATATTGGGAAGCAATTCGCTGGAACGAATCCCGACGGTTTCAGGATCACAGGTGATTTTTTGGGTTGAAATAATTTCACCATCATCAATATTTTTCAATCGTACCTCATAATTTTTACACGGTACGCCATCAGAAGCCGCATAATAAAACTCAGGCCCTTCCTGAGCTTTATTATATAAGGAGAGGACATACTCGCCTTCGGGTAAATTCAACACATAAGAACCATCAAAGGCAACAAAAACAGTATTTGTTGGCTGAGTGTCCTGCCATTGGTTTGACGTGTATTTGTATGCACGGACTTGAAAATTTTTAATGTCGGGAACACTGTCTCCCATGATAATCTGACCGGAAACCTGCCCTGTATGAGCATCATTGCTTGACGGAGATTGGGAACATGCCCATAAAAAGCAGGTTGCAATCACTGCAAGATATTTAATAAATTGTGTTTTTAACATTTTGGCACCTCTTCGTTAAAGCGTTAAATATATTATTCCAAAATACGTTCGTTTATACCCTACGTTAGTTAAGTTATGATATATGATATCTGTTCTAATATTGAAGGTAAGTCTTCTTTTGCTACATTCCATACGATATCAAGATTGACACCAAAATACTGATGTATAAGCTTATCTCTCATACCTGCCATACCTTTCCAGGGAATTTCAGGATATCTATTTTTTATTATACGAAATAGATCTTATTACAGCTTCTTTTATGTGATCTATATAGTCAATATCAGTTCTTTCAGACATAGATAATCGTCTTTTCAATATTTTCAGCAACTTTTTTAAGCATTATTCCTCTAATTCCCTCCAACGTTAAGACATCTGTTTTTTTGCCTAACACATGCTCAAGATACTCTGTAAATTCTATAAATTTTAATCCTATAGATTTTTCAAACTCTGCCACAATGTCTATATCACTGACGTTTTTATGCTCACCTTTTGCATAAGAACCAAATAAGCCTAACCTTTTTACTCCGTATTCGGAAGCAAGATAAGGGTATTGTTCTTTTAATATTTTGATAATATTTTTTTTAGTTTGCATAAATCATTCGCTTCATGATTAGTCTAACCGCTGAGTTTTGGCTTCAACTGCTCGAATAATTGCGGTGGCTCTTCGATTTTGAATTCTGCCTTCAAGGGTTTTATTGTCTGCTATGGGACGAGATTCTCCGTAGCCAACAGCTTCCAAACGGGTGGGAGATATCTTAAAATTATCGATCATATACTGGCAGACATTGGCTGCACGTTGTTGTGACAGCTTGAGATTGTATTCACGATCCCCTGAACTGTCTGTGTGTGCTTCAATGGTTGCTTTTGAATAGGGGTATGTTTTCATAAATTGAGCAACCTCTTGAATATGATTGAAAAATTGAGGTTTTACCTCCGTTTTGTTGGAATCGAACTGAATGTCCAGTTTTATGGAAACGGATTTTTTCTTCATATGCGGACACCCAAAAGCATCGACTGCCAGCCCTTTTGGTGTATCAGGACATCGATCTACTGCATCATATACACCATCGCCATCACGGTCTCTTGTGCAGGATACAGGGTTTAACAAAACTTGCGTGACCGGGGTTATATCTTTACTGTCAGACCTTGCAATGTGTTTTCCTGTCACCCAAAGGCGTTCATCAGGTATTCCATTGACCACAAAATAGGTTTTAATATTTTGTCCCCAGAACCTTCCAAGTTCCTGATTACTTTTTGGGGTTTCAAGAACGTTGGTATGAACCTGAATATCAACACACATTTTGGCTTGCCCCTGGATAATCATCAATGCGTCATTAAAGTATGGGCCTGCTGCTGGACAAATTTGACCCAAATAGTGTGGTGTAATGAACCAGCATCCTTGAGTATCAACTTTTGCGCCCAGAGGTGTTTCCAGGCATTTATCCAGATAATCTTGGACCCCATCTTGATCACGATCATAAGGGCAGCCCATTTCATCCACCGTGATACCTTTGGGTGTTGTGGGGCATTGATCATTGGAATCGTAAACACCATCGATATCTGTATCTTTGGGACAGCCATAATCATCCACTATAATTCCTCTGGGCGTATTGGGGCATTCATCATGTATGTTAAAAACACCATCATGATCAGAATCCAACGATCGCTCCAAAAAAACCATTTTCACAAAATCAGCCATTTTTTCAGGAGAGGCAATCTTTGACGCAGAGACATTAAAACCATATTTTCCAGCAAGTGCCATCTGTTGCATCAGCTTTTTACCTTCAAGATCATTGCCCACCATAATATTAAAAATTGCAAGCCGGTCGCCAAAAAGCTGATGCATTTTTTGTGCAGAGGTGATGGCAGATTTTTGGAGTTCTTTAAAATCACTGACAATAATAACGGCTATCCTGCCTTTCACCTGTCTCAAGTCCAGCGCGGCCGCATCAAGAGCTAAGTCCAGTGGACTTTCCCCGTTGGCTCCTTGAATATCTCTCAAGGCCCTGTCAAAATCATTTTGATAATAGGGCCTGGGGCCATAAATACTTGTGGTGGTTCGGCATAATGCACAATCGTAGTTACCGATGGTACGCAATGTACCCAGGAGTGGGATATTGGGAATGGTCTGATTCATACGGCTGACAATATCCACCGCTTTTTTGTATTTATTTCGGCTGTTATACGAATCTGTCATGGAAATCGAAAGATCCAGAATCACCATAAACGCATCGATTTTTTGAGAATATTCATTTGTATCGATCAAGAAATCAAGATCTTGCGGTACAAAGGGTGTAATGATATTTTTTCGGGATATGGAACATCCCGAAAAAAAAGTAATCAAAACAACTAAAATGATGGCAGATCGTATTGACAATCTGGCTCTTTTCATGGGCAGGCCTCCATATAATTCATGGTTGATAATGGATAATGAAAAATAAAAATGTATACTTTAAAAATTGATCATTGCAACTATAATATCTAATCAGAAAACAATAAAGATTTTTTTTATTGCGGTTCTGGTTCTAACAGGCAATAAAACTCAATAACGTCACTTTATAAAGGGTCTTTATTTCGCTTAAATCCAGTTAGTATTTTGGTTCTTTTAAAAAAATATATATTTATTACGTAAACCCATGTTCAAT
>PEAL01000114.1 GCA_002753725.1 Deltaproteobacteria bacterium | reverse complement strand
GAGGGTAAAATCGAGGGTAAAATCGAGGGTAAAATCGAGGGTAAAATCGAGGGTAAAATCGAGGGTAAAATCGAGGGCGAAATTAAAGGAAAAATCAGTCTGTTAGAAGCATTGTTCCAGCAGGCTATCCTTACAAAAGAACAATTTGAACAAATGATTGACCCCTTGCGTATAAAATATAACGAACTTTGCATGCGCAATACTGTTGGCATAGCTTAAATCCAAAAATTTTTTCTGAAAATTGAGCGTATTCCCCAAAAGTAGGTCAATCACTTTGCATTGGCTGTCAAGGCAATAACAGGAACATCAAAAAAGGTGGTACCATGTTGAAACAGATAAGGAATGCTCGAAAAAAAAGGAAAACACAATGCAAGCGAAAAAAACGAACCCAAAAACACACGATAGCTTATTCAAATGGCTGATAACATCCTTTATCGAAGAATTTTTTGCTCATTATTTTCCACAGATCAAGCTTGGAAAATATGTGTTTATTGATAAAGAATTTATCAGCAAATACGAGGCATTAAAAGAAAGCCTGAAAGGGGATTTGTTCATTGCCGTTGAAATTGAAATTGATGGCGAACTTCTTGAGATAATTATCCATATTGAACATAAAAGTGATAGAAAAGGTGTTCCTGAGCGCGTATTTGAATATCTTTGTTATGCATGGTTACTCAAAAAAAAGCCGGTTTGGAGCATTGTCATTTATACAGATGATGCTATCTGGCGCAAACGTGCCCCAGATGAATTCTGGTACGCCTTTAACAGCAAACAAACCTGTCAATCACATAAATTTGATGTTATCAAGATAAAAGATGAAAAAAGCAGCGATCTGATCAAAAAAAATTTGCTGATATGCAAGCTGTTAGCCCTCAAGGCCAATGACCGGGGGACTGATCCAGAAGTACTGGTTCGTGATATCTATCAAACCGTCAGCAAAATGAAAGATCAGTTGACCAACGAACAGTTATTGCTCATTGAGCAGTTTGTTTCTTTTTACAAAAAAATTCCACAACAAATTTTTGAAAATATTAAAAAGGAGGCTGAAATGTCATATATAGCAACGACAATTTCGGAACATTATAAGAATGAAGGTAAAATGGAGGGTAAAATCGAGGGTAAAATCGAGGGCGAAATTAAAGGAAAAATCAGTCTGTTAGAAGCATTGTTCCAGCAGGCTATCCTTACAAAAGAACAATTTGAACAAATGATTGACCCCCTGCGTATAAAATATAACGAACTTTGCATGCGCAGTACTGTTGGCATAGCTTAAATCCAAAAATTTTTTCTGAAAATTGAGCGTATTCCCCAAAAGTAGGTCAATCGCGTTGCATTGGCTGTCAAGGCAATAACAGGAACATCATGATTGAAAACCGTCGAGTTTGGATCACAGGCATTTACACGTCCATAAAAATATATCAATCATTAGGGAGATTGAAATGATAAAAAACATCTTAACAGGTACTTTGAAAGATAATATCCGGATGCCAGCTCTCTGGCCAGAGCAAAACAAAGATTTTTAAGGAGACACGATCCTTAATTCGATGAATAGTGGAGTCCTAAAGCTTTAGCTTTGGGAGTGCCTTAAATTTTCAATGCGTTGTTTTTCTGTAACTCCCAAAGCTAAAGCTTTGGGACTCCAGTCTAAAATCTAAAATGGGGAACTTATTTTTCGAGTATTCCTTATCTCTTCAATCCGTTATTTTTCTTTGACGTCCACATCTAAAGATTTGTCCCCAAAAAAAAGATGATAACTTTTCATATGCCTGTTCTGGCTATCCAAAACCATAATATCCACTCTGTTAAACGTTTGTCGGGGGCTTCTCCCCACTCCCATCTAATTATTCAAGGCATAATATTTGCATATTTAACGATTTATTTCTGATTTTTATCCCATATAAAATAATAATTTATTTTAAATTCAAGCTGTTGAAGAGTCTTCGCAACAGGTGTGAATGCCATTGAAACTGTTTTTTTCAGAAATTTTTTGTGATTGCTTAAATTAAGAAAGATATTTACATGATGCGTTATTACCGTTTGATAAATCAAACAATTTTAATTGTTGGATGGATAATTGTAACAGCGATTCCCGTATGGTGTGAATCCTCAAGTCCTTCAAAAGAAGCATATTTTTATCCAGGAATAGAAAAAGTAGGTTTTATCCGCAAAGACAGTGTGCCTTTTTCAGGGTCTATTCATTGCGGTGAACAAAATCAGGTCATGATCAACTGGAATCACACCGTTTATATTACCCCCCATCGGAATTATGTCTTTCATGAAAAAGACCGCTTTTTTGTGTTTCGTAATATTGAGGACATTTATTATAAAGAACGCTCAATGGGGACCTATTATCAAATTTTGGGCGTCATTGAAATAACCGCTCTGAAACCAAGGTTTGTTCAAGGTATCATCGTCAAAGCCTTCCTTCCCATTCGAAAGGGTGATCTTCTTAAACCCTATGAGGAAAAGAGTCCATATGTTTCCATGACCAATGAGGTTCCATACATTCGGGCGCATATTATTGGCGCTGAGGAGAGCAAGCGCATGATCGGTCAGGGAGATATTGTATATATTGATCAGGGGCATGTTCATGGTATTTCGTCGGGTAATGTCTTCTCAATCTTTGAACAACAGGAAAAAAATTTTGAAATGTCCAGCAGAACCGACTTTTTGGATCCTTCTCAATCGTATCCATCCGGTCAATTATTGATTTTATTAACAGAGCGTGAAACCTCCGCCGGACTGATTACCTGGTCTAAAAATGAACTGTTGATGGTGCATGATCTGGACGTTCATTAAAATAATCAAAAAAATTTAGAAACAATTAAAAAATGAAAGCTTATCATTATTATAAGGAGTCTATCGTGAAAAAGGATTTTTTTAAAAACATATTGACCATTTTTTTCATGATCAGTGTTATGTTACTGCCATTGGGTTGTGGATCGGGCGGGGGCGGATCGGACAGTACGCCCACAAGTGATACATCAAGTACATCGACGACAACACAAACAGATGAACAATTACTTGTAAAAATTTCAGAGTGGCCGTCTGATCTACTTGCCAAAGATAATACCTGCGGCACGGTCATTGCTCAAGTCACCAATCTGACAAAAAATCCTATGGAAGGCCTGAATGTTAATTTTGAACTGAATGGTGATATTGGAACCATCAATACCGGTGTCGTAACCAATTCCAATGGCCTGGCAAACGCCTCCTTATGTGCCGAAAGCAGTGTCAGCAGCAAACAAATCAGTATTCGCGCAAATGTTGATAATAAATATTTTTCAGAGTGGAAAAGCGTCCAATTCACAGCAAATTTTACAAAAGTCATTGGTCGTGCTTATGACAAGGAAGGAAATCCCATTATTGGTGCGACAGTTACCGGTAATTCGGAATATCAACAATCCACAACGACCGATAATGACGGATATTATGAAATTTATCTCCCTGACAATCAAAAACATTCTATTATTATTTCTCATCCAGAATTTTCAGACAGTTATCAGGAAATTGTTATTGATGAAGGCCAGGCCCAGGTTGAAAATGACGGGTTATTGATTTCATCAAAAAGTTCTACAGCAGGGCATTATTTTGGAATCAGCCGAACGTATGAATCCAACTATATTGGTGATGATCGAAATACACGTGCAACAATCTCTATTCCTATCCAAAACAATAATTCCGCTTTAATCAGCAATGCCAATCAATCTTCGGCGGATATTGCCGTTGAATTTTTTGAATCTGAACAAATCCTTCCCGTTCCGCTTCCCAATGCATTCAATTATGCAGGAACATTTGTCGATGGTCAGGCGCCCAGTGTTGTTGTGGCCATTAAACCGGCAACATTGGTACTCAATACGCCAGCCAAACTGACATTACCCAATCCTGACAATATAAAGGATAACTATATTATTCATTACATTCCAGAAAACCACAAATGGGTTCGAATCAGTTCGCTGGATGGCACATCAAATGCGCAATCTGCATCCATTACGCTGGGTGGTATTTACGGAATTTTTTTTGATGAGGAAGAAAAAAATCAGTTTACGACCGTTCAGGGATATACCGATAATCCCAATTCATTTGTTTTTATCGGCGATAAAGTGATCAAAAGCAATAATGTTGGATTTTTCAGTGCAAAAGTCTGTAAACCTAAAACAGGCAATAACGTTGTTGCTTATGTTTATGATCCGTCTGTAGATACCAGCACTGGAAAGTCAATGGTTTATGAATATCAGGTTGATACTGATGGAAATAATAATGATGACGGTCCCATTGATATGTTTGTTGCAAACATGTTTATCAGTGCTGATCCAACGAGTATTCACGCAGACAATAAAAGTTCATGTCAGGTGACAGCCTTGTTGAAAAACTGGAACAATAACCCTGTTGAAGGCATTGAAGTTACATTTAGTGTTTCAGATGGTACGATCTTGCCGTCCGCCAAAACCGATGCCAATGGTCGGGCAACGGTTTCTTTGTTCAGCAGCACAAAAAGTCAGGACATTATCATTTGGGCAAAATCCAGCACCATTGAAAAAGAATATACAGAGGTGAAATTTGTCGATCCTCCATCCGCTGCTCCAACAGCCATATCCATTAAAATAGAAAATTCTGTCATACAGACCGTCGCACAGGATGGGTTTCCCAATACGGCAACCATCATTGCTTATATCACTGATGAAAACAACAATCCCATCAAAGATGGAACCACGGTAACATTCACCACAACGATCGGTGATCTTGATATCAATAAAACAGGCGTTCAGGCATCTGTCAGCCGACAGACCAGTAAAGGGGCTGCAACAGCTATCTTAACCAGTCATGATAATTCGGTTGGCATTGCAACCATCAATGTCTCTACTGGAAATATTTCAGAAACTGAAACCATCTATATTGCACCCGGTCAGGTCAATAAAATTCAGTTTCTCAATACACAGTATTATCTCGTTGCCGATGGCGCTTCACAAATTACAGTGACCGCATTGGTTACGGATGAAAACGAAAACCCTGCCATTGATGGTGAAACCATTCGTTTTGAAATCAGTCCTGATGATAAAAACGGCAGCCTATCATCAAAAACCATATCTACAAAAAATGGAAAAGCCAGCGTTATTTATACAACAGGTTCCCAAAAAGGGACATACACAATTACAGCGAAATCAGAAAGCAGCGGCGCAACAAGCATTGTCTCATCCAATTACATCATGATTACACTTGAAAATCCACCCATTGAAAAAATCGAGCTAAAATCCGATAAACTCACCCTTGATCCCAATGAATCCTGCACCATCACCGCCAGACTTAAAAAGAATAATGGCGGATTGATTTCCTATGATGAAAGTATCATTTTTTCAACCAACATCGGAGATATTGATAATGGTCGGCCAGGAGTTCAAAATATTGTTGAAGTGCTTTCACATAATGGGGAGGCAACAGCAACATTGACCAGCCCCACGAATATTCAGGGAATGGCAACAATCAATGCAACAGTGGGGACTCAGCAAAGTGCTATTAATATTCAAATTATACCGGGTGAAGTTCACAATATCAATCTTTCCGCTTCCCCGGAAACCATTAAAGGTGATGGAAAAAGTGAAAGTATTATTGCAGCAAAAGTAACGGATAAATATGGTAATCTTGTCCTTGATGGCGAACCCATTCATTTTATGTCCACCGATCCAGCCATCGATCTAACCGTGTCAACCATCAATGGCATTGCAACCTATATTTATCGTTCCTCAAAAATAGCCAAAACAATTACTATTCATGCGGATGCCAACAATAAAACAGATGAAATTCAAATCTATCAAACAGCAACACTTCCACGGTATATGTCATTACATGCATCCAGATTAACCGTTAAATCTGATAATTCCAATCAATCGGTCATTTCTGCAATTGTCAAAGATGAATACAACACCGTTGTCCCAGGTGTTCCTGTTGTGTTCAGTGCAAACAGCGGATTGTTAACCATCGGAAGAACAGTGACGGACGATCAGGGAAAAGCGGAAACACTGTTTTCATCTGGAACAAACGATAAATCCAATCAAGATGCCACCATTCAAGCCCAGGCTGAAAATATTACAAAAATTATTCATATTCGTATTGAAGGCTCAAGTGTCAATCTGTCCTGTGACAATACTCAATTAACAAAGGATGGAAAAGTCAAAGCAAAAATGATTGTCACTGTTACAGATGCCGGCAATGTTGAAGTGCCTGAAGTTCCGGTTGCTCTGAAAGCAATGAATTCTGATGGCACACCAACGACAGGCATTACATTAAGTATTGACAATACTCCTTATACTGCAATCACTTCCCTAAAAACAGATACCATCGGTCAGGTGGAAATCGTTATTGAAGGTAAAGCAGCCGGTACATATGATTTGGAAGTGTCTGCGCTGAATGCAACAGAAACGCAACGATTTAAGGTTGTTGAAGAACAAGGGTATACCATCTCAATGGCCATACCACCGAATATCGATTTCATCAAAGTTGCTGAAGAGCTTGAAATAACAATTTTCTCTGAAGTAGAAGCTGTTGTATCCACCTCTATCGGTTCATTGAGAATGGATGGTTCATCCGCTTCTGCAAGTAATCTGACTGTCGCTCCGGTGAACGATAAAATAACCGTGTATTTCAAATCAGAGAATTCTGGCATGGCAACCATACAGGCGTATTTGAAAAATTTTTCTTCCATGAGTGACATGATCAAAATTCCCATTACACAAAAACCAGAAAATGCAAAATATTTAACCCTTAAAGTACAACCGCAAAACATTCCACTCAGCATTGGTGGGATTAAAAATTCTGCTGAAATTATTGCAAAGGTTTTAACGGAAGATGGTCAAATTGTTGGTGATGCCAACGTTCTTTTCACAATTGAAAATTCAACCGGTGGTGGTGAATACATTGAACCGGTCAGTGTGTTTACCAACAGTTCCGGTGAAGCGAAAGCCACGTTTACATCCGGAACATTAAGTTCTGATGCACAGGGCGTAACGGTTGTCGCAAAATTACTTGGCAACAATAGCATTAACGATCATACGATTATTCGAATTACTGGCACGGTTGCATCCATGAGCATCGGTCTGGGAACGGAATCCAAAATTTTGAACCCAACCACCTATGCCACGCCTGTATCCATTATTGTCAGCGATTCCAATGGAAATCGTATGCCCAATGTGCCTATTTCTCTGGGACTCTGGCCGGAAAGATATTATACGGGCTACTGGTCAGATGAACCTGATTGTAAGCCTGTTTCTATACAATCCTATCCCAATGAAGATATTGACAAGGACTTTATGCTGGATAGTGGTGAAGATTTAAACAATGATGGTCAATTAACCCCTTCAAGCTCAGCTGCCGGAAATGTTGAGTCTTCTGTGATTACCGATGAAAACGGTGTGGCCAATTTTGATTTGACTTACTTGAAAACCAATGCCGTATGGATACAGGCACGACTTGAAGCCAGTGCGATTGTTCAGGGCTCAGGCACCACAGAAGTTAAATCGTTCCGTTTACCTTATGTGATCAGTGATGCCTGTTTTCTGGATTCATCACCCTTTCACAACCCGACGTCAGTTAATCCGGTAGAAACCATTGAATTGTCCATGTCAACGAATTCAATCATTGCTGATGGCAGAAAAAATACAGTCATTTCTGCTAAATTATTGGATCACAATGGAAACACAATTAAAAATTCTGAGGAAGTCATTTTCAGCAGCACCGGAGGATGCCTTGCAAGATATGAAGATACTGTGATCAATAACTGTGTTCAGGAATTAAACGTTACATATGATGCTTCTGATGCTAAAGTAAAATTATTTTCTGCACAAAAAATTGGTAACGCCAGTGTGACTGTCACCGCTAAAAATGGTGTCAACAAAACAACAGAAACAATTTCGTTCATTCCAGGACCGCCCAATAGAATTTATATGGTTCCCAGTGCAACAACATTGTTTGCAGATGGTCAAAGTACATCCAGTATTCGTGTGAATATTCTGGATGAAACCGGCAATCCTGTTGCAGATGGCGAAACGATTCAAATGAGTGTTCATTATGGAAGTCTGAATATCAGAGTTGCTCAAACAAAAGAATCTCTTGTCACGTTTGAATATCTCGTGCCATCATCGATAACCGCCGAAAGCATTGAAACCATCACCGTGACAACGACAAACGGTATATCGAAACCCCTCTATCTGACCTTAAAGCCTGCACCCATCAGCACGATCTCAATGGCCAGCAGTGATGTTATCTTGATGGCCGGCGAAATATGCTCATTGACGGCTTCTTTGCAGGATGCTACCGGACAATTAATTTCAAACGATGTCATGGTCACATTCAAAGCCAGCATCGGTGATATTGATGCGAGCAAACCTGGTGTTCAAAACGCCATTATGGTAAAAGCTAAAAATGGCACCGCGTCAACCCGTTTAAAAGCCCCAACCAATATTTTGGGATCCATTCAAATCAATGCTTCTGTCGATAACAATCTGGTTACAACGGAAACAGAATTAACCATTATTCCCGGCCCCATTGCAACGATTCACCTGACCGCCACACCTGACATTCTTGAAGCGGATGGCAAAAGCGAAAGCATGATTTCTGCCACAGCGACTGATAAGCATGGAAACCTTGTGGCTGATGGCGAAAGTATTCGTTTTCTTAAAACCGGTGGTGGATATTTATCTGCACCGGGTGGATCAACCCTCAACGGTTTAGCTGTTGTCCAGTTGATCGCCGATGCCAGTGCCAGCATGGTCAGCATTGTGGCAACATCTGAAAGTGGGGATATTTCCGATACTGTTTTTATTTCCATTTCAAGAGTCTTTCCATCCAAAATGTCCATTTCTACCACGCAAACAACGGTTAAATCAGATAACTCTGATGAAGCCACTATCTCGGTCATCGTTCTGGATGAAAATAATTTTGTATTGCCTGGCGTAAAAGTCTTTTTCAACGCTTCTGGTGGACAATTAAAAATTATATCTGACACTACTGATGAAAATGGTAAAGCAAACGCAATCTTCTCTTCCGGCACTGTGGATCGAAAAAATCATACAGTAGCCATTTCTGCAAATATAAACGGATTGTCGCCTGTCCAAATACCCATTCGTATCACAGGGTCTGTCGTTAGCCTTGAAGCCGACAATACCAATATCACTGTTTTAGGCAGTAGTTCGCAATTAACACAAATTTTCAGTAATTTACAGGTAACGGTGAAAGATGCCGGCGGTGTTCCTGTTTATAATACCCCCATTACATTTGATTGGGATCAAACCGTGCTGAAAATTACCGATGCTTCAGGGGAAGTCCTTCCCACATCCATTCGAAATACGGATACTACCGGTCAATATACTTGTAAAGTCGAGGGATTGAAAGAAGATGAAGTTAACTTACGCATTTCTGCCTTAAATTTTACAGCAGAAAAAATTTATAAGGTCAGTTCCCCGGGCAATGCGTTTGCAATCATCTCACCCGATTCATCTCCCTATCAATTGAGCGTAGAAACGCCGTTGGCCATCCAGGTAATGGCACGTCCGGCAGGTGTCACAACGGTTGTTTTTTCAGCATCTATTGGTGAATTTGAAAACAATGAAAATGTCTATGAACGGGCTGTTCCTCAGGGAGAGGATATTGTTCAAACTTTTTATCAAGCTTCAATGGCAGGTCTGACCACGATTCAGGTCTATGACAAGTATCGTCAACATATTTCAGACTCATTGAAAGTCGCTGTTACACAACCAACTGAAAAAGCTGGTAAATTGTTACTTCAATCCAATGCGTTGGTTATACCCCTCAGCAATGGTGGAACACTGAACAGCGTAACACTCAAAGCGACGGTATTGACATCAAACAATCAGGTGGTGGGTAATGCACCGGTTGTGTTTACCATCCTCAACCCAACGGGTGGCGGAGAATCCATTTCACCGGTTATTGCTTTTACCAATGAAACGGGTGTGGCAGAAACCATTCTCACGTCTGGTTCATTAAGCTCGGGCAGCGATGGTGTGAATATTCGTGCTGCAATCGTCGGACAATCAAGTATCACTGATTCTGTAAAAATCGTTATTGGTGGCGTTGTTGGGTCCATTTCAATTGGTGTGGGAACCGAAGTGCAGGATATTAACTCAACAACGTATTCATTGCCCATGTCAATATTGGTTTCAGATGCCAATGGTAACAGTGTTCCAGGGGCTGTGGTGACATTGGGAACCTGGCCAACAAGATACAATACCGGTGTATGGGGCGCCAATGTTGTCTATGATAATGAGGGAAAAATTCAAACGCTTGATCCACCGTGTCGCACATACATTACCGGTACATTTGATAATGAAGACAGGAATAAAAACCTTCTGATGGATGAAAGTGAGGATTTAAATCATGATGGTCAATTGACACCGCCCAATTCATCAGCAGGCAATTTGCCGGCGACGGTTATCACCGATACATCTGGTGTTGCCAATTTCAATCTCGTTTACCTGAAAATGAATGGCATCTGGATTGAAAGCGAAATATCGGCCAGCACGATTGTTCATGGAACTGAAACCCTGTCAACGGTTAGTTTTCATTTACCCGTAGCACTGGCGGATGTTTGTCATTTGTCCTCATCACCCTATGAACCGCCGGATGATGGCACTCTTGCCGGTCAAATCGAAAAAATTATCCTTTCTGCCACACCGGATACATTGATTGCTGATGGCAGAAGCAAGAGCATTATTAAAGCCATTGTTACCGATGAAGAAGGATATCCTGTTGTTGATGGCGAATTGATTCGTTTTGTCATTACCGAGGGAAAAGGTACTATTTCCAGCACATCGACATCAACATCATCTGGACAGGCCAGCATTGTGTATACCGCACCATCAAATGGAACATCAGCAACACGCGCAGTCATAACAGCATCATCATCTTCTGGATCAATCTCAAAAACGGTCATTGTTTCATTAATACCGGCATATATAGAAATGAATGCCATTCCACCCAATATACCTGCTGATGGTACAACACAATCTCTGGTATCAGCGGTATTGAAAAATGGTAAGAACAATCCTGTTATTGGAGAAGAAGTTAAATTTTCAACCTCCCTGGGTATTATTCAATCCAGTGCCATGACCGATGAATTTGGAAAAGCAACCGCTATCCTGGTGAGTTCAAAAACATATGGAACGGCTGTGGTGATCGCTGAATATTGTGGATACACCCAGACCTTATCTGTTGTTTTTGAGAAATTACCAGCGGATCCCATTCCGGCAAAAGTGTCTTTGTCTACATCACAAATTTCCGTCAAGTCGGATAATCTGGAACAGGCAAAAGTGACAGCCATTGTGCTGGACAAGTATAATTCTGTTTTATCAGGGATTAATGTAATTTTTAGAGCCAGCGATGGCCAACTGTCTGTAAGTCTGGTCCAAACCGATGAGGATGGAAAAGCATCTACGTTTTTTACGTCAGGCTCTCATGACAAAACAAACAGAACCGTTACAATCACAGCAGAAACCGGTGGACTGACACCTGTTCAAATTCCCATTGTTATCACTGGTTCCAGCGTTGAACTGAATGCTGATAACTCCAGCATAACATTGCCATCCACGCCTGGTGTGTACACACAGATCAGTGCCACTCTTGAGATTAATATTTCCGATGCCGGCGGTCAGGGCGTTTTCAACACACCGATCCTTTTAACCTGGGAAGGCAACGGAGATATTGATTTGAGTGATCCACTGGGGGTGGGGATTCTAACAGGAAATGGTTTCAAACTTTGGTCAAGTGTTACCGGTCAGGCATCGGTGATTGTCACCGGCAAACAACCCGGTTCTGTCGTTATTACAGCACGGGCGTTGGGCGCTACAGCAAGTAAACGTTTTAATATCAGCGCACCGGGCTTTGCATTTGGTATTGTCTCTCCAACGATTGACCCTCAACCGTTGGAAGTGGATCAACCCCTGAATGTTATTGTTCGTGGTGGATCTCCGGGAATATACACGGTTGTGTTTTCAACCACCAGCGGTGTGTTTGAGAACAATGAAGCGGTTATCAATAAAACCAGCGGGGCTGATGGATTGGCAACAGCAGTCTTTCATTCAGACAAAGCCGGTATGGCAACCATTCAAGTGTTTAATGAAGGAAACTATGACACCTCAGATTCTATTAAAGTCGCTATTTATCAGCCCATTCAAAAAGCCGATAAAATTTTGTTGCAATCCAGCTCAAGTTCGGTTCCCATCAGCAATGGTGATACCAAAAATACCATTACGATTCGCGCAACCATTATCACGGATTATACGTCCAATAATCAGGTGGTGGGAAAAGCACCGGTGATTTTTTCAATTATCAATCCCACAGGAGGGGGAGAATACGTTTCTCCGGTTATTGCGTATACCGATGAAAGCGGCGTGGCAACAACCCGTTTTACTTCCGGCTCGTTGGGATCAACCGCTGATGGCGTTATTGTTGAAGCGGCAATTCTAAACCTTCCAGGCATCAAGGAGCAAATCAAGATTGTTATTGGTGGTGTAGCGGGATCGGTTGCTATCGGACGTGGAACCAGTAATGACATTGTTACAGTAGGAACATCCGCTTATGCTCTGCCCATGTCTGTGTTGGTTGCCGATGCCAATGGAAATCGTATTGCCGGAGCATTGGTGTCTTTAAATGCATGGCCCAGCAAATATCATACAGGGTATTGGAAAGCCAATGTGGTGTATGATCATTCTGGCGCGCCATATACACTTGATCCGCCTTGTCTGCCAGTCAGAACCAGTGATTTCCCAAATGAAGATATCAATGAAAATTTATACATGGATCAGGGTGAAGATACCAACAATGATGGCGAACTGACTCCGCCCAACTCTGCTGCGGGTAATTTACCATCAACAGTGATGACTGATGAAAATGGTGTGGCCAATTTTGATCTGATTTATCTTAAAGGAAGTGCATCCTGGGTAACCAATCGCATACAGGCATCAACCTTTGTACATGGCACTGAAACCGTCAGTTCCATAACGTTCGTGCTGCCTTATTTTCCATCTGATGTGTGCAATCTGGCCAATTCTCCTTTTGTTAATTTTACTGGCGCAGTCAGTTCGATCAAAGTTACAGCCAGTCAATCCTATTTGATTGCCGGTCATGATTGTATTATTTCTGCACTGATCAAAGATGATGAAGGTAAACTGGTCAATGATGGCACCACTGTCTATTTTGTTTCTTCCGGCGGGGATATCAATGACAGCTTGCCCGGTATTCAACCCACATTCTCAGCCGATACCTTTAATGGAATTGCATCTGCAAAACTGGTCAGTCCGCTGGATGATTTATCAACCATCGAGGTTACTGTGCGTGCCGGCGATTTCACAGACAATATTTATATTGATGTCGTATCGGTGCCGCCTGCAAAAATGTCCTTGTCCACCTCAAAAATTGCTGTGAATTCCGATAATTCTGATCATACTGTCATTACCGCCATTGTCCTGGATGAAAACAATTCGGTACTTCCAGGTGTGAATGTGTCATTTCATACCTCCAGTGGTCAATTGTCATCAGGATATGCGCCAACCGATGCTGACGGAACCGTAAAATTAAATTTTTCATCAGGAACATATGACCGATCCAATCGTACCGCTACGATCACCGCTAAAGCAGAAGGGTTAACACCTGTTCAAATACCGATATTGATAACAGGCTCAACCATCGAAATGATTTCTGAAAAAACAAATTTAACCGTTGACCCGGGAACGCAAGATTATTCACCGGTAACGGACCTGCTGAAAATTACGGTTCTTGATTCAGGCAATAAACCGGTATTTGGGACAAATGTCCTGATTACGGTTGAAAACACAGGCAACAGAAATATCGATCTGAAATTTTCAGAAACAGTTCAGGGGCAAACAGGTCTGTATACTTCGATTTTTGCCACTGATATCATCAAGACAGCCACGATTAAAACCGATGTTCTTGGGCAGGCCAAATTACGTGTTGTGGGGACATCTTCCGGCCAAGCTGTTGTCAGAGCA
>PEAL01000113.1 GCA_002753725.1 Deltaproteobacteria bacterium | reverse complement strand
GCAATGATGAATATTCACGCAATCGGTGTTAATTTATTAATGCACTAAAGTTTTTAATGCAATTACACCAGTAATTTCAGCATAGTTTAAATTGTTAATTTTTAATAACCAAGCAATCCAGAGGACTGAACGCCGCTGATTTAGTTGTTATACTCCTAATTTTGTACGTTAAGGTGATGTAACAAAATATAGATTGTATTAAAAAGTTCGATTGTAAACAAATTTTAAAAGGACTGTTTTGAAATCCACTGACAGCGGCTATTGAGCTGAAATCCACCAAAACACAAAGCAAAGTGCAGAATCTACTGATATCGGCAGCTGAGCAAAACGTGATGAACAACTATCCACTGAAATCTTAAATCCAATAAATACAAAAAGCAAGTAGCCCAAAAAAAAGGGCACTGGTTATTTTGGTGAAATAAAAAAATAAAAAAAACAATAAAACGAAGCAAGAAATCAGAAATTCTTAATGAATTATGATGAAAAGTATAATTTTATGACAAATATTAAAATTATTTAACTGGTTAATATACAAAATTTGGTGTTATCCGGAATTCAAAATACATGCCAATAATCATTTTCATTAATTGCTAAATATAAATCTTGACAAATCATACTTGATTTATTTAAAAATATTTTTTATAAAAAAAATGAAATGTTTGAAAAATAGATCCGGTATAAGTTGTTATCAAGTTTCTTGATAACATGCATTTTTTCATATTTACTCAAAAAAGCCTTCTGGTTAATTACTGGTTATCCTCACCAGTTCAGGGTGTTGATGACTGAAACAAAATTAGATGACTAATATCTGGAAAATATTTTTTTTGTGCCCAAAGATGCAGGCTGGAAGATGATCGACCTTAACATACTTGGAGGTGTGGATGGCTAAGAAAAACAAAAAAATAGATGTGGCCGGTACAGAGATTTCCATTATTCAAACGAATCAGGAAGAATATGTCAGTATTACCGACATAGCAAAGTATAAAAACCCGGAAGCACCTGCTGATATTGTGAAAAATTGGCTGAGGAACAAAAATACCATTGAACTGCTTGGATTATGGGAAAAACTTAACAATCCAGGTTTTAAACTGGTCGAATTCGACCAGTTTAAAAATGAAGCCGGTTTTAATCACTTTGTGTTATCACCTAAAAAATGGATAGAAACGACCCGGGCAATAGGCTTACAGTCAAAAGCAGGTAGATATGGTGGAACCTATGCTCATGTGGATATTGCAATGGAATTTGCATCATGGGTATCGGTTGAATTTAAGTTTTATCTGATAAAAGAATTTCAGCGACTCAAAACAGAAGAGCACAAAGGCCTTGAGTGGGATATTAAACGTCATCTTGCTAAAATAAACTACCGTATTCATACCGACGCTATCAAAGACAATTTAATACCGGAAACATTGAACAAGCTGCAAATCAGTCATATATACGCCTCAGAAGCCGATATCCTAAATATGGCACTTTTTGGTATGACCGCCAAGCAGTGGCGAGATAAAAATCCCGATAAAACAGGCAATATTAGAGACTATGCCAATGTGTCACAATTAGTTTGCCTGGCAAATCTGGAAAATCTGAATGCTGTTTTTATTAGTGACGATCTGAAGCAACCGGAACGGTTGACCCGTTTGAATCAGATTGCTATTTCACAGATGAAGATATTGATAGGAGATAATGTTGCAGGGAGGATTTGGGGATGAGTGGATTGTAAACTTAACATAACCACTCAATCAAGCGGACTGAACGCCGCTTATTTCATCGTTATACTCCAAATTTAGCATGTAAAGGTGATGCAACAAAATATAGTTTGTGTTATAAGTTCGATTGCAAACAAATTTTAAAAGGACTATTTTGAAATCCACTGACAGCGGCAATTGAGATGAAATTTAACAAAACACAAAGCAAGGAGCAGAATCCACTGAAATTAGCAGCTGAGCGAAACGTGATGAACAAATATCCACTTCAATTTAAACGTAACATGAAGTCCAATAAACACAGAAAGCAAGTAGCCAAAATCTTAGACTTTGGTTATTGTGTCTGAAATCACAATAATCCAAAAACATGATTAATTCGTACTGAATTATTGAATTATATTACAATAAAAAGTTTCAGTTTATTATGTAATCTTGAATGTTAAACAGTTAGGTTTTTTATTGGAACAAATTTGAAATCCACTGAAATCCAACAAAACACAAAGCAAGGGGCAGAATTTACGAACTAACTCTTAACTAACTAACTCTAACTCTTAACTCTAACTCTAACTCTTCATGAAAAAGTATTTTCTTGTTGGATATCATGGACTGACGAAATATTCGGGCTTTGCCTGAAAATTGATTAAAAATACAATATGTTACATAAAAATCGTCTAAGAATCCTCGAAATTGGCTTAAATTTGGATGACAATTCAAATGCGTGAGCTAAGACGCTGAGCAAAAACTATGATTCGTCTGATGTAAATGATGTGCTATAATGAAATGAATAATATGCATCATAATATTATCAGGATATTGTGTCATTCCGGCCAATCACAAAAACAAAGTTTTATTTTATATACCAACTTTCTTTTTTTATATAAAGAATAACAGTTTATCCTCATAATTTTCTTACAATTTACTGCATATAGACATTATAGAATCTGAATGGATCAAATAAGCACTCAAAATCCTCACATTTTTCTTACAATTGTTTTGTTGACAGGCAATATTGTTAAGCATATCAGTCTCTCAATTAAATTATATTCTTAATCAATTAAATTATTTAAAGGAGAAAAGGTTATGAAAAGATTATCAATTGTTCTTGGTGTGTTATTCGGCATCTTATTAACAAACCATGCTCATGCGGATGCCATTCAAAAAACAATCAATTTCCAAGGATTTTTGACTGACAGCAATAATGTCGCTGTTATAGACAATGTTTATACCATGACATTCAGTCTGTGGGATAATTCTGATAATGATAATCCTGCTGCAAAAAAACTTTGGGAAGAAAGCCGGGATATTTCAGTGTCACGAGGCATTTATAGCACCCATCTTGGTGAAACGAACCCTTTTCCATACACCCTGAATTTTTCTCAGCAATATTATCTCGGTGTTCAGATGGGTGATGAAGGTATTATGACATTAAATGGTTCTTTAATACCAATTGTCAGCACATGGCATGCATTTCGTGCAGATACTGCAGGAGGACGTAATGTGAAATCCATTGGTGTCAATTATACGATGGATGAAACAGATGATATCATTCTGGTTTCCGGAGATATAACGATTACATTACCATCAGCGGTTGATGTTCCTGAAAAATGGTATACCATCAAAAAAATGGATGATGATACAACAACTGTTGTTATTGAGACAAATAATGGACAGTTAATAAATGATAACACGTCCAGGTCTATCAGCAAGCAATTCAATGACCTGTCAATTATCAGTAATGGGCTGCAATGGTTTTCTGTTGGTGTTTCAGAAGTTTCTGGTATCACAACAACGCAATTAAATGATGATGCTGTTACCTCTGACAAAATTGCTGATGGTACGATTACTGAAAGTGATATTAATAATTCAGCGATTAATACTGATCAGTTGGCTGATAATGCTGTCACATCAGCCAAAATTGTCGATGGCACGATTACTGGCAGTGATATTCAAAATTCGGCTGTTGGTTCCACTCAACTGGCTGATGATTCGATCACTTCAGCCAAAATTGTCGATGGCACGATAACAGGCAGCGATATTCAAAATTCGGCTGTTGGTTCCACTCAACTGGCTGATGATTCGATCACTTCAGCCAAAATTGTCGATGGCACGATAACAGGCAGCGATATTCAAAATTCGGCCATTGGTGCAACCCAACTGGCCGATGATTCAATTACACCTTCAAAGCTTGCAGGCAATCCTGGAAATGGCACTGCGGGTGAAAGTTTGATTTCAAAGGGTGATGGCACATTTGAATGGGTTCGTACTTTTGAAACTGATGTGGATAGCGGCAGTGCAGCAGTAGATTTGACAATAACAAAAGACAATAGTGTTGATAACACTTTTAGTGCTCATAATATTGATGTTGATAGTACTGGAAAAATATTTTTAGCGGAAAATGATAATCACCGCATTCAAGTATTTACTTCATCAGGAACATATGATTACAGTATCGGTAATGGTTCTGCTGGAGACAACCCGGGTCAATTTAATCAACCTTGCAGTGTATCATTAGACAACGATGATAATATATATGTTGCTGACAGTAATAATCATCGTATCCAGGTCTTCAAAGCTACAGGTGCCTATGATTATAGTATTGGTAGTGGTTCATCAGGGAATAATCCGAGAGAATTCAATTATCCGAGTGATGTTGCTATAGATAGCAGTGGCAAAATATATGTTGCGGATACGTATAATCATCGCATCCAGATTTTAACTGCTTCTGGTGCCTTTGATTATAGTATTGGTAAATCTGATTGTACCAGTGGAACAAATATTAGAGAATTTAATAAACCTTCCGGAATATATGTAGATGCCAGTGGCAAGATATATGTGGCAGATACAGATAATCATCGTGTTCAGGTTTTCACAGCCTCTGGAGATTTTTCGTATAGTCTTGGCACTGGTTCACTGAGTGACGATCCGGAAGTGATTGGTAAGCCAATGGATATCGTTGTTGATAACAATGGCAATATCATTGTTGCTGAACAACAATATACTCGTATAAAAGTATTCACATCATCAGGAGCGTATAGCTACAGCTTTACTACATCTGATGCTTATCCTTTTTATATTCCAGAGGGTATGTGTCTGGATAAGGATGGTAAACTTCTTGTGGCAGAGAATTTTTTTATGGTTTTACGATATTCCCGCGTAAAGAGATATACATTATTACACCCGGGAACAACCCACACAATCAATTTCGGCAATGTCGGCATTGGCACAACAACACCCACAGAAAGACTTGAAGTTGATGGAAATTTAAAAATTAATAATAGTATAATTCTGGCCAATGACAGCAATTTTGTTTCCCAAACTGTATTAAAAGCCATGTCTCAATCTGAAGCCAGAACTATCAGCTTACCAGATGCATCCGGAATTGTAGTTGTTACTGAAGATGGCACCATCAGCATTCTTGATGGTTCAATTACAGCTTCAAAACTTGCAAATAATCCTGGTAATGGAACATCAGGACAAACTCTGGTTTCTAATGGTGATGGCACATTTGCCTGGAATTCATCGGGCGGGGAAGTCATCAATACAAACCAGGGATTTACTGTCTCCCAGGGTGAAAGCATTAACGCGGGAGATATTGTTTCGTTGCAGAATAACGCCATTATTAAAGGGGTGGAGGGATTTACAACTCAAATGCTATTTGAAGGAGAATATGCAATTAATGGACTGAATAACTCAACCTATCATTCTGCTGCTCGGTTAACTGATTCGCAATTTGTGGTATGCTACATTCATGATACCACTGATATTCTCTATTTACAGGTCGGCAATCTGGAAGAAACAGGAATTTCATGGGGAACTGCTTATACATTTACTGATGAAGTTGTTCTGGATGTTAAAATGGAATCTTTGAATAATAATAAAATCGTTGTTTACTATAAATTTGCTGGAAATGAGACAAAAGCTGTTATCGCAACAATTAGCGGAAATGTCATCGACTTCGGAACGCCTTTACTCATTACTGATCCTGTAGAGGCATCACCTGGTATTTCGCTGGCTGTCGTAGAGAGCACAGGATTTGTTATCAGTTATGGTGAAACGTCCAGTTATGCAAATTATTTTGAAGTCAATGGCGTTGTTATGACATATAAAGCTTCTAAGAAATATGATAATAATATCACATCAAATAGTATTATTGGTTCTTTTGGTGATGGCAAAACCATTATTGCTGCATACACATATTCGGGAAATTCTTTTTGCCGGATAGGCATTATTGAAGATAATCCAGATGCAATCAGTTGGGGAGAACCATATACGTTTATAACAGCAGACACTGAATATAAATCTATAGCCATTTTGAGTAACAACACGTTTCTGTTGGGGTTTAAAATAACGACTGGTGAGAATTATGGTGCATTTATTATTGGTGAAGTCAGTAATTATACAGAAATTTCCTTTGGTAATGTCAACAGATTAATGCAAGATCCCTATGATGATGATTTTTCAAATCTGTCGATATCCAGTTTCGATGATTCAAGAGTTGCATTTATTTTTAATTGTGAAGGCACAGCGTCTGGTCTGGTATATACCTTTAGCGGGACAACAATAACTTCGGGTTCAATGGCTGTTTTAAATGGTGGCGAAATTGCATTTCCTGATTGTGAAGTTATTAATTCATCACATTTTATTGCAGTTTATCAAAAAGATGGTTCGGGTGGATTTGCAAGTATTGGCTCCTTTGGTACAACCTATCCTTTGGGTATTGCATCATCCGGAGGTACGTCTGGAGAAACCATTCAGGTTGTTTTTTCAGGCATGGTTGATGGCCTCAGTGGTCTATCTCCGGCAAGCAAGTACTATGCGGATGATGATGGTAATCTGACACTTGCTGAAACAGATCGATTTGTTGGTACAGCAGTCTCATCAACATCATTGTTGATTCAATCAAATAATCCAGGCAGCAAAACAATTGAAAATGCAAATATTGTGGCAACTAATTTATCAGGTGCAGTTTCAACAAGCCTGACCAATGGTAACAGTGGTCAGATTTTGCAATCCAATGGTGATGGCTCATTTTCCTGGGGGAATGTCAGCACTGGTGTTTCTGATGGCTCAGTCACTGCTTCAAAACTTGCGGGCAGTCCTGGAAATGGTAATGCAGGGGAATCGTTAATTTCTAATGGTGATGGAACGTTTAAATGGGGCGGTATGGTTTCACAGGAAACCACCACAATTAGCCATGAACTTACATTAAACGCAGGTGCGTATAATATTGCACAACCATATGGTGTCGCAAAAGCCGCTAATGGAAATATATTTGTAGCAGATACTTCACCTTCTTGCATTCAAGTTTTTTCATCATCAGGGAGTTATCTTTATAGCATAGGAGACCTTAGTCAGGGTTCAGGAAATGCGATTACACAATTTAATGAACCAATGGATATTGCATTTGACAACAATGGCAAAACATATATAGCTGATAAAAGCAACCATCGTATCAAGGTATACACAGCTTCAGGAAGCTATGATTATAGCATTGGTGGGTTTGGCACTGGCAAAGGTGAATTTACGCGCCCATATGGCATGGCAATAGACAGTAATGATAAAATATATGTGGCAGATTCAGATAATAACCGCATACAGGTATTTACAGCTTCAGGAAATTATGACTACAGTTTCGGTAATAGTGGAAATAGTCAGGGAGAATTTAATCAGCCCGAAGGTATCGCAGTAGACAAAAATGGTAAAATTTATGTTGCTGATCAAGGAAATAATCGTATTCAGGTATTCTCAGATACTGGTACCTTTGAATATAGTTTCGGGACGCCAGGAAACAATCCTGGTCAAATTATTTCTCCTAAAGATGTAGAAGTAGATAACAGCGGTAACATATATGTTCCTGAAATGGGAAATCCCCGCGTTCAGGTATTTAATGCTTCAGGTGAATATAGTTATTCTCTGACTTTTACAGCCCCACCAATTGATGTTTATGTGGATAATAATGATTATCTTTATATAGGTTTAATAGATGGCAGGGTTGAAGTTCACAAACTACCTTCAATAACCCACGCTATTGCAACCGGCAATATCGGTATAGGCACAACCACACCTGATGAAAAACTGGACGTTGATGGGAATGTTAAAGTCAGTGGCGCAATAGAGACGGGTGGCAACATCCAGATACCTTCGACAAAGGCATTTTATATTGGTGATCCATATACTGATGGCTCATGGCGAATTATGATTGTCGATGATAAGTTGAAATTCGGTCAAAGAGTTGGTGGAAGCTGGCAAGTATTTGATGTTATCAATGAATAGTTGTATTATAGTAGAGACGTAGCAGGTGCTACGTCTCTATAACGTTTTGATTCAACAAGGAATCATATTCAATGAAACTCCGAAACAAATTTTTTTTGCTTTTTTTTTCAAACGCAATTCTATTACTGTTGTTGATAACAATGGTTTTGTATCTGTTTTTATATCGGAATTTCTGGGAATATGTAAACAGTGTAGAATTGAATAAACTTGATCCTCTGATTATCGCTCTTAAAGAAATCTATGAAACCAATCATAATTGGGAATTATTGCGAAATTCCCCTGAGAAATGGCATGAAACGATCTTTCTGGTTCTTATTGAAGGTCCCCCTACAAGTTCTCATATTAAGCAGATCATCAAAATCATCACTGGAAAAAATTATATCCTGAAATTACCTCATCTGCCAATGGATGGCAATATCATTTTTCTGCCTGAAGATCCGATGAAATTAGTCGATCGATTGTTTCTTCTGGATAAAAACAAAAACTTCATTGTTGGCAATAATCCTAATCCTGATGAAAGTAAAAAAACGCTGAAAAACATAGAATACAATAAAATGAGAATCGGGTACCTGGGGTTGAATGTACCCGATGTTTCAAAGAATCACCATCCTTTATCCATTGACTATGCAGAAACACAGGTGAATGCGTTTATTTGTATAGGCTTCGGTATTCTTGTCATATCGATATTACTGTCTTATTTTTTTTCTCGCCAATTACTGAAACCCATTGACAAATTGACAGAAGGAACAGAATTTATGAAATCATTTCAATTTGATCACAAAATTGATGTTCATACGAATGATGAACTCGGTCAACTGGCAAAAGATTTTAATCAAATGGCGCAAACCCTCAAAGCCTATGAAAACATGCGAAAACAGTGGATTGCCGATATATCTCATGAACTCAGAACGCCTGTTACAATAATGCGCAGTAAAATTGAAGCCATTGTTGATGGCATTCGAGAATGTACAACTGAAAACATCGTATCTTTAAAATCAGACGTCATACGACTGAGTAAGCTGATAGATGATCTTCATATGCTATCTCAAGCAGACTCTCAAAATTTACATATTCAAAAGGAAAATTTGAATCCAAAAACGCCCATAATTGAAAGCCTTGATTCTTTTCAGACACCCTTAGAGCGTAATGATATTACTCAACAAGTTCATCTAAATGCCCTGGATCATATCATAATGGAAGGCGATAAATTTTATATGATTCGATTGTTTTCCAATCTGATTGAAAATTCATTAAAATATACGAGTACGCCAGGCATACTGAGGATCCAAACATCAATTCATAAAAGTAAATTGCGGATTGATATTGAAGATTCAATCCCTGGTGTCCCTGACGAATCACTTTCTCGATTGTTTGACAGGCTTTATCGCGTGGATCAATCCAGAAACCGCAAAAGTGGCAGCAGCGGTCTGGGTTTGAGTATATGCAAAGAAATCGTAAAAATGCATAATGGAAGCATTATTGCCAGCCATTCCAAATTGGGTGGATTACACATTCAAATTGATTTCCCAATCAAAGGAGCCAGGAATGAAACCTGAACATATTCTCATTGTTGAAGATGAAGAAGACGTTGCCAGCATTTTGAGTGAATATTTGATAAATGAAGGTTTTATAACATCCTGCCTGGCAGATGGTAATGAAGTTGTACCTTTTGTGAAACAAACCCAGGTTTCACTGATACTACTGGATATATTGCTTCCAGGTATGAATGGCATAGAAATATGTAAGGTAATCAGAGTCTTTTCCAATGTTCCTGTTATCATGCTCACAGCCAGAGTGGACGAAATAGATCGCATTATCGGGCTGGAAATCGGTGCTGATGATTATGTGTGCAAGCCTTTCAGTCCCAGGGAAGTTGTTGCGCGTGTCAAAGCTGTACTGCGAAGATATCGTACACGTGCAGTAACAGATGAAGAACAAGCCAGGCAAAAAATCTATCTCAACAAATCCACACTTAAACTGGTTGTTAATGACAATCCAATTCATTTAACGCCAACAGAAAATGCGATTATTGAACTGATGTTGTCAAAACCTGGTCATGTATTTTCAAGATCAAAGATAACGCAAAAACTACAAAAATGTGTGGCAAATAGCCAGACACGAACCATTGATTTTCATATCAAAAATTTACGACGAAAAATATGGGAACATTTGCCAGAAGAACAAATTATTCAATCTATTTATGGGGAAGGGTATAAACTTGCTTTGTAAAGCATATTGGGTGTTTATTAGGAATGTGTTATAAAATTTAAAAATTTAAAATTTTTGTTTTTCTTTCTGAAACATTTAAATTAAATTATAAGGCATCCTTCATATTCCAGTTAACAGTTTTTCGAGTACAATTTGTTATCAGTAGAGACGCACGGCTGTGCGTCTTCGAGCGAAGAAAGGTTAAACTTTTTTTTGTTCTTAATTTTCAAAGAATTGATAGACCTTTCTTCGCCCTGAGACGCACAACCGTGCGTCTCTACAAATGGAAACAAAATCACAATTTCGGAAAAGTGTTAACTACTTTTCAACAAAAATGAAAGATCCCAATTATAATTATAAATTGGATCAATGCAAAACAAAACAAAGAAAAAAATTTGAAAAATTGCCTAATAAATTTTTCATAACCAGTCAATCAACCGGTCAGTGCAAAGCAATGTTTCGCGCTAATAAAAAATAATATTTGTGATCAGAGCATTCGAAAATGCACTTTTATGCACAGTATAGAATGACCTTTTTAGTCAAAAAACATTGGGTTGACGCAAATATTATAAGCGCAAATTAAGTTTCGTTTTAGAATGGCCGGTTCACATTTCTAAATAAATTCATAGCAAAAAGACAAAAAGAGGTCGAATTATTGTGAGACCTTTAAATTACATTATTATAATTGCTATTTACTATGTGATAATATTTACTCATGGGATTCAAAGTATTGCTGGAGAGTGTCAGTCAACAAAAAGACCGTATTGGCTCATCATCCCAAAATTTGAGTCAACCTGCTATTATGGTATTAACTCAGCGCAATTTAATGGTAACCAAAAAGATTACGATACCATACAAAAAGCAAAAGATCGATCAATAATGGATTTAAGTTATTCATTATCAGCCAACATTCAGTCTTATTTTGAGGAATATTTGTCTGAATATGAGGATGATGAGGTCAAGTCTTCATTAATGTTATCATCACGTCTTGTGTTAGATGGCATTCAGGAAAAAGATGCTTGGTTAGACTGTCAACACCAGACCTACTGGATGATGGTTTCAATCGATAAACATCTCGCTGAAAATCAAGTTAGAAATCAAAACTTTATTAATCAGGTGCTGGATAGACTAAAACATCGACAGGGTGAAGTCAAAAAAGGTGTTCAATTCATTGCAGAATTGTTAAATCAACGTACGCAGAGAATAGATAATTATTTGGGGCATATCAAACAGTTGTCTGTAGCGATAGAACATAAATTAGCATCCAATAGTAAACACTCTGGTGAAAATTACCGAAAGCTCATTCAGCGAATCAATACAATGTGCAGGCTATTTAATCGTTTTAACCATACTGATGATCAGCGGTTTCAAAAAATAAATGAAAAACAGGCGATATTGATGAATGAACTGATAACAGTTTCATCAACAATACAATCAGATTATTTTTTGAGCTTTGTCAGTGATGATATTGTCATGAATAATCGATTATTCAGAATTCAAATTAAACCTTCAAAAGGTCAAGGCGCAGAATATTTCGCTGGCGAACGAATCTTTTTCACAGTTAACGCCAACAGAAATTGTTATATCAAGGTAATGTATATTCAATCCACAGGTGAAGAAACAATTCTGCTCCCCAATGTATATGATCGAAACAATTATGTAAAAGCCGGTCAGCCAGTCATTGTTGGAAAATTGGGCGAGCTGATGGTCCTTGCCCCTTTTGGACAGGATACCATAACAGTGGTTGCATCTGAGACACCATTTACCGATCTGGATGATCAATTGAATATTGCCGCACGATCAAAACAGCACTATTTAACCCAAAATTTACCGTCACCATCTCAGACTGTCCGAATTCGCGTTGGAGATTTTCCATTAAACAATTCAATACAGTTGGCAACTGATACTTGTATTATTTATAGCATACATAAAAAGTTACCTCAAAAAACATACAATAGAAATGAAAAGTCAAAGTCCTTAGGATTAAATATAACAAATAAAACAGCATTAACAAATATTTCTGGTTATAAGACAAAGTCATGTAAATCAGTTTTTGGGCCATCAATAAAAGTTTTTCCCACTAAAGGAAAAAGAGGTACAGTTTTTAATATAATAGGATCAGACTTCTCATTAAATAAAAAAATTTCGCTTTATTTAATTTACCCCAATAATAAAAACAATAAAATCTTACAGAGCTTAACAAATAGTGATGGAACTTATCAATATTCATGGAGTAGTGAAAATGATTCTAAGTCTGGTATTTACTCTTGTTATTTAGTTGACAATGAAAAAAGTATAACAACTACTAACGCTAATTTTATAGTTTGGATAGATGGCCCACCTCCTAAAGATGTCAAATATGGAATTTTTGCTCGTACTGTTGATAACCCTGAAATCTATTGGATTAAATTTAATAAAAAGTTTTTAATTAAAAATGAATTTGATTTTAATAAGTTAGGATTCCATTATTCCGATATTCAATGGTATGGAAATGATTCTTTTAATACTATACCAAAATCTAATCTTCTATATACCTATACATCTGAAGAAAAAAGCTTATCTTTTCAGAACTTGTTAATTTCTGAATTATTTACTAATGCTATAAACAAAGGTTTGATTAACTTCCATGAAGCAAACCTCAAAGGTGTTAACCTTTCAGGAAAAAATTTAAAAGGAATTGATTTAAGAGAAGCTAATCTTGAAGGTGCTAATCTAAAAAAAGTTAACTTAGAAGGATCCTGTCTTGAAAAAGCTAATCTAAAAGGAGCAAACCTGACAGATTCAAATCTCATTAGAGCTAATCTTTCTGGAGCTGAACTGACTTTAGCTAATCTAATGGGTGCTGATCTTCAAAATGCGAACCTTACAAACACAATTATTAAAGAAACCATTTTTTTGGGGGCTAATCTTAAGGGAACGATACTTGAAAAAAAATACTCGAAAACAACGCTGAATACAAAAAAAATAGATACAATGGATGATGCAATTACTGCATATAGCTCACCAAAATCAATGATATTAAAAGAAACTGCAATAGTAAATTTATTAATACATTTTAATAAATCTAAGGAAGAACTTGTCAATATACTTATCGAAGAAAAACGAAAAAAAGGTTTAGAAATTTCTAATTTTCAATATGAATCTGATAAACTTAAAGCTTCAGGTAAAATGAAGGCTTTACTTAAGGGGCATAGCTTTGAAATTGCTGAAATATCCGAACCAATTCAAGCGATGACATTAGAAGATGTAACAGAATGGAAATGGCAAATTAAGGCGTTGAAGAAAGGCTTTCAGTCTCTTCACTTATCAATTTCAGCCATATTTGAAATCAATGGAAAGGAAGAAAGAAAAACTTTTAGAACTTATGACAGAATAATTGAGGTAAAGGTACAAAATACAATAAAATATTTCATTTCAACTAACTGGTACTGGTTAGTTTCAATTATAACAACAATAACTGGTATATTCTTAAACATGGCTTACTGCTTATCTTGCAAAAAATAAAAAAAAATTAAATAAGCAAATGAAAAGATATAAGTCGAAAAAAAAAAGGAGAAAAAGGTAGTTTAATCCTGAAAGATACTAAAAAGCCATACACAGTTTAAACACTGAACAGATACAAAATTGGTTTCAGTTTGGGGATATCCACCCTATCTCAAAATAAAGCTACACCTGTATTTTTGTCATAATTCAAATTGTCAGTATCTAGTAACCAATCAATCCAGCGGGCTATCGCCGCTGATTTAGGCGTTATCCTCGTAAACTTGGGGTATTGAGGACTGAAACAAAACGTGCTTAATGCAATTAAGTTTGTTTTACAATATTATTCAAAAGAGATATA
>PEAL01000112.1 GCA_002753725.1 Deltaproteobacteria bacterium | reverse complement strand
AACCAGAAAGGCGATACTGACAAACATGACTTCATAAACAATTGCTCGGGGAATAATTCCTCTTAAACTGAACTCGCTTTTTTTAATACGAATACCTAAATTAAAGCGAGAATATTTGAGTGATCCACCAGAAGGATCTAAGTATTCAGGACTTCCCAAAGCTGTTTTGCTTTCAATATCCTGAAAGAACCAGACATTGTTTATACTCCAATTCAGCGTAGGACTCAGCACTTTTGCTTGAAGAACTTTTTCTGTCAGAGATTGGGAATTGGTCAGCCCCATCCCCAGAACATCAATGACATAAATGAGATTGTTCCGTGTCATTTCTCGATGTCGAAATGATACACCAATGACATGCTGACGAAAAGCAAAACTACCTGGAAGAAAATCCGCTTTAAACAAAGCAGATATACGGTAAGCACGGTAGCGGATACCATCGATCACCTTTTCTGAAACAGGTTTTTTTAATCGAATGGGAGTAATAATGTTTGAAAAAACAATATTTTCGGGCTGGATATCCCCTTTAAAACGAAACCATAAATAAAAATCCATCCTAAATGTCAGTTTGTGCATATCCAGTTCAGAAAGTTCAAGCACTTCTATGCCTGTATACACCACATTGGTTTTATACATGTAATGCGTATCGACCTGCAATACACGACCTGTTTTCAATGCTGAATCCAAATTGGTAACTTCATTAACATTTGGAACGGTTTTCAACTGGGTCAGAGCAGAAATGGAATTTTGAAATTTATAAACGCCGATTGAAATGGGTTTGGGACAATCTCCTTTATCATCAAAATAATTGAAACCAGTAACCCCCACAATGGCTTCGTTGGGATTGGTCAGGCTGGCCATATAGTCCCGAACTTTCTGCCGATCCTCTTTTAATGTGTCCGATGTACCTGAAATTCCAGCTTTTTGTATTGCCTCACACACAACCATCGCCGTATCATAGCCAAAAGCAGATATCCAATCTGGTTCTTCATTGTATTTTTCCCGATACGTATTTTTGAATAATTGGGCTTTTTCATTGGCTGTGTCGAAAATCAGCGGTGATGTGGCATAAATCCCATCTGTATAAAAACCTGGAGAGGCTTTTTCTTCAGGATACATATCAAAGCCCTGGGAAAATTGTTTTGATGCCAGAGAATCCGGAACAATGATCGGGTTTTCAAATTTCATATCCCGCATATATTTGACAAGTTTTATACCCTCGTCAGCATGGGTAGACATAAATATGATACAGTTTTTCCATTTTTTTTGACGACGTTTTTTGTGATGGAGACGTTTGACAATTTGTTCGAGAGATTGATCAAGAGTGGCTGATTTGGTTTGAAACTCTTCTTTAAAAATAATTTTCATGCCGATTTCTTTAGCTGTTTTTTCAAAAATATCGGCGAGATAAGAGCCATAAGCCAGATCTTCATAAATAATTGCAGCGGTATCATGACCCAATACTTTTTTAGCATAATTGGCTAAAAATCTTCCTTGAGATCTATCATTGAACAAGGCTCGAAAATACCATTCACTGTCGGTTACTTTGATATTGGTTGCACCAGGCGTGATGGCGGGGATGCCATGTTCTTTATAAACAGTACCCGCATTAATGGAACATGAACTATACCAGTGACCGAGAACAGCAATGGCTTTGTTTTGCTTGACAATCTCATTCGCTTTTTCAAGGGCTTGCTCCTTATCGTTTTGATCATCAAAAACAGTCAATACCACAGGTTTGCCGTCGATCCCCCCGTTCTGATTGAGTTCATCAAGATAAAGGTTAATACCTTTTAATACAGATCGACCTTTGATCGCACCTGATCCTGAAATAGGCCCCACCATTGCGATATTCAAGCTTTCATCTGTAGAAACAAATCGGTTATAATCATACCATATAAATGCGATTAGACAGATCGTTCCAATGATAAGCAAATATTTAATCGTTGATTTAATCATTCAGCATCGTCTAGAATCAAATTTGTATATTTGGGAAAAAATTTATCCGAAAATCAATATATAGTCAGGGAATAACATGTCAAGATAAAGCGATAACTGCCTATGCAAAAACTGTGATCATGTGCAGGAAAAAATGATACGATGAATACCAATTCCAAAATGAAAGCCGGAATTTCATGGATGGATCGATGTTCAGACTTATAAAACACCTTATTCTGAAGATTTCTCGAATCGTGACTGCTAAACAGCCCTTAAAAAATTTGATTGAATTCTGTCTAAAAGTAGATGAGCAATGCTTTCTTTTGACATCAATGGAATGGATTCTTCTTTACCATCTTTGAAAAAAAACATAACATGATTGGTATCTGCCTGAAAGCCACTGTCTTTTTGACCAACAATATTGGCAACAATCATATCAAGATTTTTAGCGGACAATTTTTGTAATGCATTGTTTTTTAATTCTTGGGTTTCAGCAGCAAATCCAACCAGAATTTGATGTTTTTTTCTTCGGCCCAGTTCTTTTAAAATATCTTGATTTTTTTTCAAGGCAATATGAAGTTCATCCGTATCTTTTTTTATTTTATGCGCTGCCTTTTGTGTAACATGATAGTCTGCAACAGCCGCAGCTTTAATGATAATATCCATTTGGGATTCATGTTCAAATACAGCATCAGCCATTTCATTAGCCGTTTGAACGGAGATTGTCCGAATATCAAAAGGAAATTCAATATGTGTAGGACCCGTAATCAGGGTAACATTAGCGCCTCTACTATAGAAAGCTCTGGCAATGGCATATCCCATTTTTCCAGAGGATGGATTACTGATAAATCTAACAGGATCAATATACTCAATGGTGGGCCCTGCTGTTACCAAAATTTTTTTCCCATAGTAATCTTGTGGTGATAGCAGGCGATGAAGATATTCAACAATGATCGCTGCATCGGGTTGCCTTCCAGCACCGGTTGTCCCGCAGGCCAATTCGCCGGATGCAGGTTGTAATATAGAAATATTTCTATTTTCTAGAATAGAGACGTTTTCTTGAACCGCTTTGTTTTCCCACATGCGTGTATTCATTGATGGGCTCAATAATATTGGAGATTGAACAGCAAGCAAAAATGTTGTCAGTGCATCATCAGCAATACCATGAGCAACCTTTGCCAGGACGTTGGCCGTTGTGGGCGCGACAAGAACGGCATCAGCCATCTCTGCCCATTGAATATGATGAAACGTTGTATCAGGAGTGGGGGCGAACAACTCAAGGCATACTGGATGGCCAGAGATAGCTTCAAAGGTTAATGGCCCAACAAAGCGTGTGGCGTTTTGTGTCATGACCACATAAACCGATGCACCAGCTTTTTGAAGCAGTCTTACAAGTTCAACGCTTTTATAGCAAGCAATGCCGCCACTCACTCCTAATATGATGGTTTTATTTTTTAAATGGTACATAATGTCCTTCAGTTGATCAACGATTCAGAAAAACCTCCTGCCGGTCCAATCGTTCCGGTTCCAGCCTGTGAGCCTGTGGGTGCCACCCATATGGCAACTTCTGATGGTGAAAAACGACCTTCAGTGATTGTAATAATGCACCATCGATTATCTTTTTGGAAAAGAAGCAAGGTTCGTGGTGACTTGAATGTGCTTAATAATCGCCAATTATCCTTAACCATGTTATTGGCAAAAAAATTAATCATGGATGTTAGTTCCACACGACCTTTGAGTACCATGAGTCCGCAGGCATAACCGCCTGTCCGATAGATAAATGAGGGTTCCTGAACAATTTTTAATTCTTTTGGAATTAAGACATCCCCGAAATCATAATACAGGGATGTTGGCTGACGAACACCTGGTTTTTGTTTAATTTTTGTCTCATTTTTTGACAGTGCTGTCAAACAACCGGTGACAATGAATGGTAGCATCATCAAAGTGATGATCAAAAAATATCTGGAAATTCGGTTCCAACGTTTCATCAGTAGGTTCTCCTTTTTTATTCAATACATGTCTGTGTATAAAAAAACAGACTCATGCAAAAAAAATGCCTTAAAATCAGGCATCTGCATATTCCATTATCTCAAAACCTTCTCGTTTACACATACGGTCCATTCGAGCTTTTTTAATATCTTCATCAACCATCTCTCGAACAAGCTCTTCAAAACTAATCTTTGCTTCCCAGCCCAACTTTTTCAAGGCTTTTTCTGGATCTCCAAGAAGCGTGTCAACTTCCGTTGGGCGAAAATAACGCGGATCCACTTCAACAACAACCTTACCCGGTTTCAGGTGATCACAATTTTTTGATACCGACCGAATGATGCCACGCTCTTTAAGTCCCTGGCCCTGCCATTCGATTTCAATTCCAGCCGATTCAAATGCGCGTGCACAAAAATCTTTAACCGAATATTGCTTCCCCGTGGCAATAACAAAATCATCGGGCTCATCGTGCTGAAGTATCAACCATTGAGCATAGACATAATCTCGCGCATGCCCCCAATCTCTGAGGCTGTTTAGATTTCCCAAGAAAAGCCCTCGCTGAAGGTTTAAAGCGATTCTTGCCACTGCACGTGTTATTTTTCGGGTAACAAACGTTTCTCCACGAATAGGACTTTCATGATTAAACAAAATTCCATTTGACGTAAACATGTTATAAGCTTCACGATAGTTCACTGTAATCCAGTAGCTGTAAACTTTAGCGACGCCATAAGGACTTCGTGGATAAAACGGTGTTTGTTCATTCTGCGGAATACATTGTACCTTACCAAACATTTCACTGGTCGATGCCTGATAAAAACGAGTCTTTTGCTCAAGCCCCAAAATACGAATGGCTTCAAGCAATCGCAAGGTTCCCAGGGCATCTGCATTGGCGGTATATTCAGGTGTTTCAAAAGACACCTGCACATGGCTTTGAGCGGCAAGATTATAGAGTTCATCAGGTTTTGTTTCCTGAATCACGCGGATTAAATTGGTGGAATCGGTTAAATCTCCGTAATGCATAAAAAAGCGAACGTCTTCTTCATGGAAATCCCGATAGAGATGATCCACCCGGTGGGTATTGAACGATGATGACCGACGTTTAATACCATGCACAGTATATCCTTTTGTCAGCAATAATTCAGCAAGATATGCGCCATCTTGCCCGGTTACCCCTGTAATCAAAGCTGTTTTCAATAGTCTACCTTTCCCTATAATTCTCTATAATAATGATCCAAATACCAATGATACGCTTGCCGAATACCTTCCTGTATGGAAATGTCATGTTTCCAACCCATTTGATTCAGACGATCCACATCCAAGCGTTTTTTTAACATGCCATCGGGTTTTTCCGTATCATAAACAATGTCCCCATGGAATCCAATTATTTCTCGTATCATATCTGCCAAGTCTCGGATAGAAATTTCTTTTCCAGTGCCAACATTCAGATGGGTGATATTTTGTTCATAAACTGTTTGAGCATCGATATGCTGCATGATAAAAACAGATGCACTGGCCATATCATCCACAGCCAAGAATTCTCGTTTTGCAATGCCGGTTCCCCAAAGCGTAACACTTTTTAAATGCTTATTTTTTGCTTCATGAAATTTTCGGATCAATGCGGGTAAAACATGAGAGGTTTCCAAATTAAAGTTATCACCCGGGCCATATAAATTGGTTGGCATAATGGACAAAAAATTATCCCCATATTGTTTATGATATGCCTGACACATGATAATTCCAGAAATTTTAGCAATTGCATAGGCATCGTTGGTAGGCTCCAAAGGACCAGTCAATAAATATTCTTCACGCATGGGTTGCGGGCAGTCTTTAGGATAAATGCAGGAGCTGCCTAAAAACAGTAACTTTTTTACCCCTACCTCATGGGCGGCCTGAATAATATGAGATTGAATGAGTAAATTCTGATAAATAAAGTCAGCAGGATAAGTATTGTTTGCCAGTATACCACCCACTTTCGCCGCAGCATCAAAGACAAACTCTGGACGTTGTTCTTTAAAAAAGTTTGTTACCGCTGTTTTATCCATTAAATCCAGATCATTTCGATCTTTTGTGACAATATTTGTAAATCCATTATTTTTTAAACGCCGGTGGATAGCTGAACCAACCATGCCATTATGTCCGGCGATAAATATTTTTTGTGTTTTGTTCATAATCCTTGCCAAAATCGTTTATTTTTTTTTGTAAATCAATCTTTCGTATAAAGATTCGATATGGTCAACCATTTTTTGAACGCTGTATTCATCAACTGTTTTCAAGGCTTCCTGTTTTATCGTTGATGCTAACTGATGGTTTGAAAGCAGTTGAACGACAGCCTCAGCAATAGATTTTGGGTCACCGGGTGGAACAAGCATGCCATTTTGACCACTGTTGATAATTTCAGCACTACCATCAATGGCTGTAGCAACCACCGGTAAACCGCTTGCCATTGCCTGAGGAATAACTCTCGGTAAGCCTTCCCATAATGAAGACAGTACAAAAATATCAAAGATGTTCATCAATTCCGGGATATCTCGCCGCAAGCCGGTCATGATCAGGCGATCATAGATATTTTTTTCTTTTGCTGCATGAATCACCTTGTCGCGTAATGGACCATCCCCCACAATGACAAAATACATCTTATCCATTTGCCTTGCAAGCAAGGCTGCCGCCTCAATAAAATCAAGAGGGGCCTTTTGTGGAGATAATCGGATAACTGTACCAATGACAGTGGCATCTGATGGAATCATCAGTTGTTTGCGCATAGTCTCTTTATCTATAGTTGGATGCCCAAAACGATCCAATTCAATCCCACTGCGAATAACTGAATAATCCGTACCTTTACCAATGCCATCAGCCAACCCTTTGTGAATATTTTTTCCAGATACAGCTATTAATTGATCGGTAATTTTCAACGTAATTTTTTCCAGAAGAATATAAAATTGTCGAATCAGAGGAGACTGCTGATCATGATGGCCCCATCCATGAACCGTGTGAACAATAACAGGAACATCCGCTAACCAGGCTGCCCAACGACCAATGATTCCAGCTTTTGAACTATGGGTGTGAACAATATCGTATTTTTGTTTTTTGATCAATCGAATGAGCCGAAACAATGCCTTTAAATCTTTTAGCGGATGAATTTCCCTCACCAGATCAGGTTCCAAAAAAAGCGATAGTTGACGGTCACGAACTTCATTAATAATACTGCCTTCACTCGCCGTTTGAATACCAGATAATATATCAACAGACCATTGTGAATGATCAAGATAAGAGGCTGTCAGCATGGTATTTTCTTGAGCCCCGCCAATGATGAGTCTTGTTATTGGATGAAGTACCCTTATTTTTTGTCCCTGGCGCATTGTGAGAATCTTTCTATTCTATTTATCATGTTTTCATTATCTCAAGTGTCGTAAGCTTATTAAAAATTTGCGACGATAGAAGTTATCATTATTTTGAAAAATTGCAAGGGACATGTTTAAAATGATGTAACACACAGTAGAAAACCGAGCAATGAACGATTTTTTAAGTCGATTTTTTCGCTCAGGCCGTTCAAAAAAAAATCTGAGAAACTGTATAACTCACCGATTGCAGAACAAAAAAAATCGTGCTACACTCGATATCATTACTTGTTATGGAGAGCAATATGCATGCGATTTTGGTAAATTCAATGGCAATGGATGGAGCAGGGCTTATTATCAGTCAGTTGATTCACTATTATTACGACAAAAAGAAACCCGTTACCCTGATCTGCCTGGAAAAAAATTTTTCGTTTGATTCTATCCCTTCAGATATTCCTGTATTTTATTTGTCTGAAGCCACTGGTAAGGTGTCCAGTTTGCGCAAATTCATATCTTTACCCCTTTTAGCGCAAAAGCTTAAAGAGCGGATAGTTTCTGAAAACATTGCAACGGTTCAAAGTTATTTACAACGCGCTAATTATGTCAATATTCTGGCAAAGCTTATAGGCGCTGGCCATGATGCTCAGATTGTAAATACTGATATCATTAGCGGGTATTACCACAAGGGACTTTTTGGACGTATAAACCTGGTGCTCATTCAATTGTTATATGACAAAGCTGATATGATTATATTGAAAAGTAAAGCCATGCAAACAGATATGAGACAATTGTTTGAATTCCGGGTACCTCAGAAAATTCTCCCAAATCCATTTGATTTTGATACCATTGATCAACAAAGTAACCTTTTTCTGGATGCAATGTTTTTTGGATTTAATGAAAACAAAATTTACATCACTGCGTTGGGATATTTTGAGCGCCTACAAAATTTCGATATTTTAATCAAAGCATTTGAAAAGACCAGTCATTCTGTTCCTCAAGCAGAGCTTATATTGATTGGCAGGGGCCCGGAATTGAAACCACTGATCCGGCTTTCAAAAAAATACAATATTTATGAACGTGTGGCTTTTGTTCAGGGGGAAGTCAATTCTATTGGATTCCTCAAACGATCCCACATTTTTGTGTTGCCATCTTCCTTTGAAGGTTTTCCCAATGCTCTGATTGAGGCCATGATTTGTCATATTCCAGTCATCAGCACCGATTGCCCGGGTGGACCACGTGAAATTTTGGCACCCAATACCAACGTTGATCAGCAACTTGAACAGGGCGTTGAATATGCAGCATATGGGGTTCTTGTTCCTGTTCGACATGTCGATGCGTTAAGTGAAGCCATGACACGACTGTGCCTGGATGCAACGGTTCGATCTCGGTACGCGCAAAACAGTCGTGCTCGCGCAATGACATTTCACAAAGACCAAATTCTGGAAAACTATAAACAAATTTTTTATCATACGCGTAAAAAGGAGGAGGATTTATATGACACCTTCAGAAATGAATCGTATTCAAACATGGCAAAAAAAACTGAAACAAGTCATCACGTTTAAAATAATTTCTCGCCATCAACAATCAGATGATCGTTTCTATGCTTATGGCAAAAGTCTTGAATCTCACTGTGATCAATTCATTATTCATTATCAATACCAGGACAAAGGCTTACCTGAAATACAGCTCACTGACAATTTACATTTTCATGCATTACCAGAAGGCACAGAGCTTTCACCCTTTTTAAATGCATTGAGCTACAAATTTCAACCGCCTGGTTTGACACCTGAATACATAGGCATTGATACACTTTCTCTGACACATCTTATAGTGTTTGTTTCCCCCCATTGTCCACATTGCCCGTCAACCCTTCAGCAATTACTGCCAATAGTATGGCTGAATCCAAATATCCATTTGAACATTATCGATGTCGGTTTATTTCCAGAACAGGCTGAAGAACATGGCATTCAATCGGTTCCCGCTGTATTATACAAAAATTTTCAATGGACAGGCAGCATACAGTTTTCTGAAATAATGGATGTCATTCGAAACGATCCTGCTCAATGGCATCAAGAGACATTACAACGTATGTTAGAAGAAGGTAAAGCAGGTCAACTGGCGGAAGTCATCCTTGAAAAAGGTGAATTTTTTGAAAATTTTCATCATCTCATTGCTCATGAATTATTATCGATACGTTTGGGAGCAATGGTTTGTATGGAATATATTGTCGATAAAAACAGGCCGCTGGCACAGACATTAAGTCATAAAATATGGCAGATGATTCCAATATCCAATGTTCAGGTTCAAGGCGACCTGATTTATTTAATTGGAATATGTGGAACGAGGGGGCACATATCCAAACTGAAACAATTGGCCAGCCAAACGACAGATGATGATATCAAAGAAGCTGTTATAGAAGCCATTCAATCCATTCAAACAGATAACGCTCTGTTTGATGAATAATTAAAAGGGATTGAATGTAAGCCCAAGAGCTTGACTGAAGTCCTAATCAATCAATTATATTAAACCGGTGTATTCGAAATAAAAAATAAATATTAAAAAAAAAGCTTGACGAATTAAATCCTCATTGATATAAAGTTTAAATTCTTGTTCGGGCGGGTAGCTCAGTTGGGAGAGCATCGGCCTTACAAGCCGAGGGTCACAGGTTCAAGCCCTGTTCCGCCTATTCTTTTAAAAATTGATTATAAATATGGGGGCGTAGCTCAGATTGGTTAGAGCGCCGGCCTGTCACGCCGGAGGTCGCGAGTTCGAGTCTCGTCGTCCCCGCCTTATATACCATGCCTTTGGGAAAATTTTTCTTTTTCATTTTAATCTGTTCTTTGTCTGATAAAATGAAACGTTCTATTCTTCACACATATAGTCCCCATCAAGAGTAAAATGCAAAACAACAAAATCCTCCCCCATTCTGTTAATGTTGGCACACTATATATGAAATGATGCATTGCTTCAAGATTACCATTTCCTGCTATATCAAAAGCAACGTTTTCTGGTATTTTAATCCAATACTCGGTTGTTGATGTCAACAAGATATCAACAGAAAATGATGAATATGGAAATATGCCATATGATTTGAAATTACTAAGCTTACAGTTGACGGTTTGAATATCATCAATCTCAAACCCTGTTACCGATCGATTAAATGTTATTTCAAGTGTATAACTATTTTCTTGACGGCTTCCGGATCGTACTGCAAAACTTACAGTTAAAGCCTCACTTATTAATTCAGTTGTTGCCAACGCATCCGATGTATTGCCAGCGCCATCCTTAAAACGGACAAAAATTGTTTTTAAACCATCATTTGGGATTAACTGCCATTGATGAAAAGGTGTATATTCTGGCCAGGGGAGTGAGCAATCTCCAAATGTAAAATTGCTGATACACATTTCAGTCGCTCCGGTCGCAACGGTAGTTATATTTATCATCTCGCTTGCAGTATAAGCAGGCGTGTATAATGTCTGATTAAATGGTGGGGTGGTATCAATAAAGAACGGTCCCCAATTCCGTGTATCCCCCAAAATATACCCTGGCGGTGAAAAACCAAATTTTGCAGGGACAATATGAAAATAATAGGCATCATTATCTCCTTCGCATGGAAAAGTGATAATGTTACCTGTTACAGGTGATCCGCTAATATTATCATTGCTAAACGCAAATTCTTCATTGCTATTTTGATCGAACAATATGAAATAACTACAGTTCTCCCATTGAGTACTTAAAGGTTCATCCCACGAAAAATGAATTTGTGTCAGACTATTTGCTTCACCAATAATATGTGTTGTAGAAACCAGGTTTTGAACTGTATCAGAGGTATCGGCCAACACGTTAGAACTGATTACCAAAATCACTATAAAAAGTGTGTAATGTTTCATTTTTTTTCATTCCTTTTTCTGTTGATTACCAGGATGTAGTCAATCGAAATACAATTGTTTCACCAGGAGCAAACAATTGTGCATTTGTCGTATCTTGAACCCCTGTTCCATCATTACCAATCCATTCTGCAATATTTCCAGCCTGAACCAGAATCCTGTACTTTTTTTCTGAAGATAGTTGATTGACTTGAAAAGAGCCTGTTTCATCTGCGTGTAAAACAAATGGCACTTCTGAATTTTCTTCTAATATATAAACAATTGGAACTAAACCATCAGGAACCGGAACTCCATTCATATCCTGAATAACACCAGAAAGAGATTCAAAGTGAATGGTAAATTGGACATCATCACCAACATAAATAGCAGGTTTTGTTTGCATCAAAATATTATTGATATAAACTTCAAGTATATAGTCTATCGGATTATTATTTTGACTTGTGATCAGTCCATCAATTTGGAACTTTCCCAAATCATCACTTAGTGCATCTTTTCTTATATTTATAGATTGTGAATGTAGACAAACAGAAGCATTGCTAACCGGCAAGCCATTACTGTCTTTTATTGATCCGTGAATACTATTGCCTTCTTCCAGATAAAAAATTATGTCACTGTCTGCATGCTGATTAATGATTGATTGCTCACAATACAATGGATGTAAAGCACGAATGATAAAATCGTTTGCATCAGGAAGATCCATTAGCTCATAAAACCCCTCATTATCAGTGATCGTTTTTCCCTGATAGTTATGCCCTTCAGAAGTGACAATGATATTAACGTTTTCAATAGGTTGATTCGTTTTATCAAGCACATATCCACTGATTTGATCAGCACTTAATAATGTAATATCTAATACCTGATTTGATTGGATATGTATCTGGTCTGCCATGTACTCGGAAAAAAAATCCTCTTTTTTGGATACAGTTTTTATGAAATAATCATATGATGCTGGCAGCCCTATGATTTGATATTGTCCATTTTTGTCTGTCACCTGCCTTTTTGTTATTGATAGCATGTCAGATTGAATGTTAACAATAACACCTTCAATAGGAACATTTTGTTCGTCCTTTACAATACCACTGATAGTATATCCTTGATCCAGAAAAAAAGTGATCGAATCCGACAGACTTGAGATGTTCTCTTTTTGCTGTGGCAAATAATTTGAGCCCCCTGTCTCAACAGAAACAATATAGTCCATTCCTGTATTCAGGCCTGAAATCACAAATAAACCATTCGCATCTGTAAACGATGAATTTCCAGATCCATGAATCGGAGACCATGCACTGACCTGCATGTTTGAAACAGGCAGGTTTTGTCTATCCATGACAATTCCACGGATAATGTCCCCATCGACAATATTTATTTGTAAATCTGAAATATTCTCATTGCCAGTCCATAAATGTGTTGCTTTTTGAATGTTTCGAATAATTGTTCCTGAATTGTTGTAGTAAACTGGCGGACAATTTTGTTTTTTTGCCATTAAAATAAAATTAGAGTTTATGGGTAATCCATATAAAACAAAACTGCCATCTAATTTACTTTTCGTAGTTTTGATCCATTGATTTGATTGTGCAGTAATTTCAATGTCAAATTCCGGGTTAGCATTTAAATAGACAAGTCCTGAAACATTAATCCCACTATTAAGTGTAAAGTCTATGCCTGATGCAGAAGCTGTCATAATACTTACTGCTTGTGCTTCTGCTCTTGTAAAAACGGATGAAAAGTACTGTGTTGGATATTTTTCTGATAATAATGAAACCAGATAATCCTCAGATTGAATTAAACCCTGTATGGCATAAGGAACAGGATTACTTCCTTGAAATAATACCTGAGTCCCCAAATAAATACCTGATTTATCAGAGATGGCTTGCACAAATACTTTATCACCTGAAACTGCATTTTCAGGGAATAAGATGTGCCCTCTGATATCAAAAATATTGTCGGGGAAAACAAAGTTTATATCTGAAATATTTCCATGCATTAAATCTACAGGAGAAGGGGTGGAAGCGTCCTGCCCTGAATTATAGTAAATTTTGGGTATAGCAGGTGATATTATAGAAATAGTATAATCCGGAGCTGGTTTTAACTTATTTATTGTATAGAGAAAATTACGATTATCAATAATAAGATCCTGTTCTTTTCTCCATTGAAGAGAAGCTGACTCAATATTAATCGTAACGCTTTGTATTGGATTAAAATTACAAATGAAGCCATTGATGCTGTAGTGTGGTTGTTCTAAAAGAATGTCATATTGCATGTCTGTATCAATTAAAACAGTTGACGTTATAAAATTGATGTAATCCTCTGAAAAAGCCTGAATTGTGTATATCCCGGGGGAAAGGCCGGTAATTGTATAGTTATTAACCCCTGAAGGCATTTTGGAAGAAATCGTATTTCCACTTGTTCCGGTTTCATCTGAAAAAACTTTTACGACAACATTTTCAACTGAAATATTGTCACATGAAACATTTCCTTTTAATACCAAACCTTTTTTTAATACCATATTCCTATTTTCTGATGATGGAAATACAGTTCCAGAATCCTTAATAGCGTAAACAGTTGTTTGGTCTGATTGATAATAAGCAGGCATATAATCTTTATGAAATGCTGAAATTCTGTAATCTACAATTTCATAATCCAGGCGGAAAATCTCGTAAAAACCATTTTGATCTGTTTTGCAGCTACCACTGCTTTGGGTTGAATCAGACCAGACCTTGACCAAAGTCCCGTCTGGCGCAGGTGATTGTATGCCATTATTTTCAATAAAAACATATCCCTTAATGGGTGCAGATACTTTAAGACGACAATACAACTCTTTATATTCAATATTTTATTAAATATTTCTGTTGATAATCTCCTTATAATATGCAAGATAAAAAGTTATTTATTCAATGGGAGAAAAT
>PEAL01000009.1 GCA_002753725.1 Deltaproteobacteria bacterium | reverse complement strand
AAATGGAGGCTTTACATCACCCAGGGCGTTGCCCTGGGCTTATATTAATTCGCGCTTTCAGCGCTTTAAAACAAGCAAATTTCAAAAAGACTAAAATGTCCGACTTTTTGGGAATGCGCCCATGCATATAAATCTTAATTTTTAAACAATGAAAGAAGAGGTAACTAACAGATGTCAAACAAAAAATTCATTGATTTGAGCATTGCTATCGAATCAGCGTTACCCAGTGACCCACCAATGATGATTCCAAAAATCGATTATGTGGATCATCAGCAAGGGGCAGAACAGATGGTAACCTTTTTTCCAGGCTTGAAAAAAGATCAGCTTCCTGATGGGCAGGGCTGGGCTTTAGAATTTTTAACCCTGACCACTCATTCAGGGACACATTTGGATGCGCCTTATCATTATCATCCAACAATGGATAAGGGAAAGCCCGCATTAACCATTGATGAAATACCACTTTCCTGGTGTCATAATGATGGGGTTGTGTTGGATTTCAGACATAAAGCCGATGGCGAACGTATTACCGCAGATGATGTTCAAAAAGAATTGAAACGCATTGATTACACCCTGAAACCACTGGATATCGTCTTGATCCAAACCGGTGCTGACCAATATTGGGGTCAAGCGGAATATTTATTCAAGGGTGCGGGGATGGATCGAGAAAGCACTTTATTTTTACTGGAGCAGGGGATTCGCGTGGTTGGCATCGATGCCTGGAGTTGGGACAGACCTTTGCCATATCTGGCACAAGAATTCCAAAATACAGGAGATCCTAAAGTTATCTGGGAGGCACATTTTGCCGGCATTGATTATGGATATTGTCACATGGAAAAAATGGCCAATCTATCAGAAATCAAAAAACCTCATGGCTTTACGGTCGTGTGCTTTCCTGTAAAAATCAAGGGAGCGAGCGCAGGTTGGGTACGACCGGTTGCCATTGTATAAAGGAGAATCTTAATGGAAAAATTGATTATCACTGCTGCAATCACTGGTGCTGCGACAGTACCCTCATTGACCCCCTATTTACCCATCACACCCAAAGAAATTGCTGATTCCGCAATTGATGCAGCGAAGACAGGTGCTGCAATTGCGCATATCCACGCCAGACGACCTGAAGATGGGTTTCCTTCATCGGATCCGGCTTTATTTGAAGAAATTGTTCATCGGATTCGAGAACGATCCAATGTGATTATCTGTATTACCACAGGCGGTTCCACCCTTATGACCATTGAAGAACGAACGGCTGTTATTCCAATGCTTGTACCTGAAATGTGTTCATTCAATTTGGGGTCCATTAATTTTGCACTTCATACAGCGCTTCCGGGAATTCAAACGTTTAAATATTCCTGGGAAAAAGAATATCTAGAAAAAAGCAAAGATTTTATTTTTAAAAACACATTTAAAGATTTTGAATACCTTTGCGGAATTATTCAAAAAACCCATACCCGACCGGAACTTGAAATCTATGATGTGGGACATCTTTACAATCTGGATCATATTGTCAGCAAAGGTTTTCTCTCACCCCCCTTTCATCTTCAGTTTGTGATGGGCGTTTTAGGCGGTATTCGTGGGAATCCTGAAGATCTAACGTTTCTGCTCACCAAAGCCAATGTCTTGTTTGGTAAAAATAATTTTACATGGTCGGTGATTGGCGTGGGAGCATCAGAGATTAACCTTTCGACAATGGCCATTCATATGGGCGGTCATGTCCGGGTGGGGTTGGAAGATAATATTTATTTAAAAAAAGGTGTGTTGGCTAAAAGTAATGCTGAGCTTGTCCAAAAAATTGTGGATCTGGCCGGTATGCTTAATCGAGATATTGCATCATCAGAAGAAGCTCGGCAAATTTTGTGTATCACTTGATCATCAAGTTAGAAAATACGCTGATCACAAAGGAACGTGGTGAGGCAAGTGAGCCATATCCCTGTCCCTGAATGAACGTTTAGAGGAGATAACAGAGAATGAAACAATTATTGCATAGCTTCAAAACCGGTCATGTCACATTAATGGACATTCCATTACCCGGATTTAGCGATACTCAAGTTCGCATTCAAACCAAATGTAGCTTGATTTCAGCAGGAACTGAACGGATGCTCATCAATTTTGGCAGAGCGGGATATTTGCAAAAAGCACGACAACAACCTGAAAAAGTCCGTCAGGTGATTGAAAAAATTCAAACAGATGGATTATTGGCAAGCATTGATGCCGTTCAAAATAAATTAAATCAACCCATTGCAATGGGATACTGTAATGTGGGGAAAGTTCATGCTGCTGGACGTGATGTTATGGATTTCAAAAGTGGTGATCGCGTACTCAGCAATGGGAATCATGCAGATATGGTTTGTGTAGGGCATCGATTATGCGCCAGAATTCCTGACTCGGTTGATGATATGACTGCGGCCTTTGCTGTTCCAGGGGCTATTGCGCTTCAGGGGATCCGCTTATTAAATCCGACATTGGGTGAATCTGTTGTGGTCATTGGATTGGGCCTGATTGGATTGCTGACCGTTCAATTATTGCGCGCCAATGGTTGCCGTGTCATGGGCTTAGATATGGATCCTCAACGATGTGAATTGGCTGAATCATTCGGCGCCACAGTGATTCACATGCGTGATAATGTTGATCCCATTCCCGCTACACTACATTTTTCAAACAATCGTGGCATTGATGGCGTGTTGATTGCCGCTGCAACACAAAGCAATGCACCGATTGTTCAAGCGGCCAAAATGTGCAGGAAACGGGGCCGAATTGTCCTGGTGGGTGCTTCGGGGTTGAATTTGGATCGGAATCTATTTTATGACAAAGAACTGACATTTCAGGTTTCATGCGCTTATGGCCCAGGACGATATGATGTATCCTATGAGAATGAGGGACAGGATTACCCCATTTCTTTTGTTCGATGGACAGCACAACGAAATATGGAAGCGGTCCTGGAATTGATGGATTCAGGTCTTGTTTCGGTAAAATCAATGATCAGCCACCGATTCCCCTTTGAAAAAGCCCAGGATGCGTATCATTTAATTTATGATTCATCCTCTACATATTTGGGAATTATTCTGGAATATGCAAATGAGACAATACAGAATCAAAAACTTAAATCCTGTTTGACAGTGAATACCTCACAAAAGGCTTCTCCTGCAACAATTGGAATGATCGGTGCTGGCAATTTTTCTGCCCAGACACTGCTCCCGGCACTGCAAAAAACATCAGCCCGATTAAAAACCATTGCTTCAAAAAATGGTGTTAGTGGCACCTATCTTGCTCAAAAATTTCATTTTGAACAGTCAACAACAGACCTTGAAGATATTTTTTCCGATTCTGAAATCACAACTGTTGTCATAACAACTCGACATAATAGCCATGCAAACCTGGTTATGCGGGCATTGGATTCAGGCAAACATGTGTTTGTTGAAAAACCACTGTGTCTGACGCGTGAAGAACTTTATGATATTAGAAATAAAATCAAAGAATTATCGTCTGATGCGCCAGTCTTGATGGTGGGATTTAACCGTCGTTTTGCACCCTTTATTCAAAAAATCATGCATTTTCGTAAAACCCTATCAACGCCCCTTTGCATGATCATGACTGTCAATGCCGGTAACATTCCCAAAGATCACTGGGCGCAAGATATTCGCATTGGCGGGGGCCGTATTATAGGAGAAGCCTGTCACTTTATCGATTTGCTGCGATATATTTCACAAAGTCCCATTGCAAGTATCCATTCAACAGCCATACCCAATGAAACCAACGATACAGTTACCATTCAAATGACTTTTGAAAATGGATGCATGGGAACCATTCACTATTTTGCCAATGGCCATCGCCGCTTTCCCAAAGAACGATTGGAAATATTTACAGAAGGAAATATCATCCAACTGGATAATTTTAAAGGCTTGAAATGTTATGGCCCGCCAAAGATTAAATCTTTTTTTCCGAACCGCCAGGATAAAGGCCATGCGGCTGAGATGACAGAATTTGTCTCAGCCATTTGCCAGGGAAAAGGCTCGCCCATTCCTTTGAATGAGATATTTGAAGTTATGGAAACGACGTTTAATGTCATCAACAAGGAAATCTGACGGTCGTGCCATCTGTTGTTTCCTTAACACAACTGCTCAATAACACAATTTCTCTCCGTGTCGTTTAGGAATCACGATTAAATAACGTTCCCATTTGAAGTCCCTTGGGTGGAGTCCCAAAGCTTTAGCTTTGGGAGTTACTTAGGAATCACGATTAAATAACTTTTCTGTAAGTTCCAAAGCTAAAGCTTTGGGACTCCACCCAAGGGAATGTTATTTAATTGTGATTCCTTATAGGGATTCCGCAAAATCATTATACCCCATGAGCGCAAGAATTGTTGATATCCGAACACGCGGTCGAAAGACATGCGGCAATAATTTGATAATAAATGCAGATCGTTTAAAATTGGTTGATGCTAAAAATGTGAGCAATCGAATGGCAAAAAGTAGGCGGTATTTCAATTGTACTGGATCACTGTCATTCTGACGTTTCCAGAAATCAATATCCCAGTAATGGTTTAGTTTTCTAAGGATGGCATCAAACGAATACACTTTTTTGACAACCTTTTTGTATCCCTCTAACAGCTGCTCGGTTGATAAATTGGAGGGTTGAAAAACAACATGTTTGGTATCGTATAATTGCCAATCTTTGGTCAAAATACGTCCTTCTTTTTCAAAACGTTTGAACAGTTGAGTGCCTGGAAAGGGAGTTAAAATGTTAACCAAGGGGATTAATAAATTTGTATTTTCTATAAAATCAATAAGTTCATCAAATGATTCGGGAGTATCAAATTCATATCCCACAATAAATGAACTATGAACCAGCATGCCATAAGATTGGATTTTATGAATGGCTTCTGCAAAGTCGTATTTTCGATTGATGGGTTTATCCATAGCTGATAAATTTTTATCGGAAATGGATTCAAAGCCAATAAAAATAGCCCCGCACCCACTGTCACGCATGAGCGCCAGGAAATCATCTTCGCGAGAAATATTGATGGATGCCTGACACATCCAATTAATATTTTGGGACTTGAGGGCTTCAAACAGTTCAATGGCAAAGGATTTTTTCGAAAGAATATTATCATCTGCAAAAAAGATGGCTTTTTTCTTTTTGAAGGTCTCTGTTGAGCGATTGATGGCTTCAATTTCCTGGATCACCTGTTCAACGGTTTTGGTTCTGATTTTTTGTCCATCAAACGCATGTACCGAGCAGAATTCACAATGAAAGGGGCATCCTTTTGCGGTTTGAACAATATCCGAAAGATACTGTGTTTTTGATAAAAAACTGCGGTCAGAAACGGGCGCAGCTTTTAAATCGGCAAAGCCTTCTGCTTTGTATTGTGGTTTAAGCTGTCCTTTTTGAGCATCATCAATCACTGTGGCCCAAATATTTTCAGCCTCACCAACAACCACGGCATCACAATGCAAAATAGCTTCATCCGGACACATGGATGGATGGATCCCCCCAAGAACCGTTTTTATGCCCCTTTGTCTAAATTTTTCAGATATTTTGTATGCACGCATGGCAAACATTGTTCTGACACTGATACCAACCAGATCGACATCAATAGAATAGTCAATATCTTCAATGTTTTCATCCAGGACAACGATGTCATGTTCTTTTGGCGTTAAGGCTGTGAGTGTTGGAATGGCCAACAGGTAAGATATGTATTTTCGACTGAGCAGGAAAGAAGCGTGGAATGAATAATCATAAAAGCTTCTTTCGTTCTCAGCACCATTTTTAGGGATAACAAGTGCTATTTTCATGAATCATCCTTTCATAAAAAAAAAGAAAGTACATTCAATTGTGTGACATCCTGTATGATCCCTATGATATACCGATGACAAACAACGTAAATTAAATGAGTGTAACCAAGATTACCGAAACAAAAGTTCATTCTTTTTCACCGGCAATTTTGGTTACACTCAAATTAAATAGTAGTCTTTTTTTATTACATATTCCTTCGATATTGCCCACCAATATCATACAAGGCTTTGGTTATCTGGCCAAGACTGCAATATTGAACAGTGTTTAATAATTCATCAAAAATATTGTCGCCTGATATGGCAACCTTTTGAAGTTTTTGCAGGGCTTCTGGGGCTTTATCTGCATGTTTCTGCTGAAATGCTTCCAATCGTTTCAATTGGGACTGCTTTTCATCTTCGGTTGCCCGTGCCAATTCAAGTTCGCAGATCATATTTTCATCAGAGGTATTTGGATCCCTAAATGTATTAACGCCAATAATGGGCAAATCACCCGTGTGTTTTCGGGTTTCATAATAAATGGATTCCTCTTGAATTTTACTGCGTTGATATCCGGTTTCCATTGCCCCCAACACCCCGCCCCTTCGTGTGATTTGATCAAACTCAAACAGAACGGCTTCTTCTACAAGTCGTGTCAATTCTTCAATGATAAAGCTGCCTTGCTGAACATTTTCATTTCTGGCCAGTCCCCATTCTCGATTGATAATTAATTGAATGGCTAAAGCCCTTCGGACAGATTCTTCAGAAGGAGTGGTCACAGCTTCATCAAAGGCATTGGTGTGAAGACTGTTGCAATTATCATATACCGCACACAAGGCTTGAAGGGTTGTTCGAATATCATTGAACTGAATATCCTGGCTGTGCAATGATCGTCCAGATGTTTGAATATGATATTTGAGCTTTTGAGCGCGTTCTGATGCGCCATATTTTTCACGCATGGTAATGGCCCAAATCCGACGGGCCACACGACCGATAACATTGTATTCTGGATCCATCCCGTTTGAAAAGAAAAAGGATAAATTGGGGCCAAAGGTATCGATATTCATGCCGCGAGACAGGTAATATTCAACATAAGTAAAGCCATTGGCCAGAGTAAAGGCCAGTTGGCTGATGGGATTTGCGCCAGCCTCGGCAATATGATAGCCGGAGATAGAGACAGAATAAAAGTTTTTTACAAGATTTTCTGTAAAATACGCTTGAATATCGCCCATCATTCTTAATGCAAATTCAATGGAAAAAATACAGGTGTTCTGTCCCTGGTCTTCTTTTAAAATATCTGCCTGAACCGTCCCCCGAATATTGGATAAAACATCTTTTTTGATGGTTTTATAGGTCTCTTGATTCGGGGCTTTTCCATGCTGATGTTCATAGGCATCCACCTGTTGATCAATGGCTGTATTGAAAAACATGGCCAGAATAATAGGGGCCGGGCCATTGATGGTCATTGACACCGATGTACTGGGCGCACACAGGTCAAAACCACTGTATAGAATTTTCATATCATCCAGGGTGCAGATACTGACACCTGAAGTACCAATTTTTCCATAAATATCCGGTCGAATGTCAGGATCATAGCCATACAATGTTGCGGAATCAAAGGCTGTGGACAGACGTTTGCCCGAAGAATCCGCAGACAATAATTTAAAGCGTTTATTGGTTCGGTGCGGCCCACCCTCGCCAGCGAACATTCGCGTGGGGTCTTCATCGGTGCGTTTGAATGGAAAGACACCGGCAGTATATGGAAATTGCCCTGGAAGACTTTCTTCGCGCAACCATCGAAAAATTTCACCATCATCCTTGAATTTTGGTAAAACCACTTTGGGAATGTTTTGATGGGATAAGGACTCCGTGTAAAGCGGCACTTTGAATTCTCGATCCCTTACCTTATAGACAAAGTGATCTCCTGAGTATGCATCCTGAATTTTCGGCCATTCTGTGATCAAGTTCATGGTTTCCGGAGAAAGTAACCGGGTGTAATGTTCCTGCTCTTTTTTTAACTGTTTCACCACATCCTGATGGGTGATATCCGGATTCTGAGAGTGATGGATCAGTTCCGCTGATACTTGAAGATGCTGGCAGGCGCGTAAAAAATCGGCTTGTTCCTGGGTTTTAAGGTGATAGGTGCGGATGGTATCTGAAATTTCAGACAGGTAACGGGTTCGCTCTGGAGGAATGATGATCGATTTGGCACTGGATGTCTTAATTGAATCATCCAGATGTAAAGATGCCCAAGTAATGGTCTGAAATTTGGATTGAAGCTGCTTTTTAATATGCGCATACACGGATGTCACGCCATCATCATTGAATTTTGATGCAATGGCCCCGAACACTGGCATGGATTCAGGAGACTGGTCAAATTGTTTACGATTTCGTTGAACTTGCTTACGAACATCCCTTAAAGCATCCTCGCTGCCTTGTTTTTCAAATTTATTCACCACCACCATATCGGCATAATCGAGCATGTCAATCTTTTCAAGCTGTGATGCAGAGCCAAATTCGCTGGTCATGACATAGATGGAAAAATCAACCCAATCAACAATTCCAGCATCCCCCTGACCAATACCGGCTGTTTCAGCAATGATGAGATCAAATCCTGCTGCTTTTAAAATGAACAGACTATCGTTGATGGCATCGGATAATTCCGTGCGAGATGCTCGTGTGGCCAGAGAACGCATATAAATACGATCATTCATAATGGCATTCATACGAATCCGGTCACCCAGTAATGAACCACCGGTTTTTCGTCGGGAGGGATCACAACACACAATGGCGATGTTGACATCGGGTTCATCCCTTAAAAACCTGAGAATAAGTTCATCCACAAGAGAAGATTTACCCGCGCCACCTGTTCCAGTTACGCCAATCACCGGTGGTAAAAGCTGATGTGCATGTTTTTTCAATAACTGTCGAATAGCCTGACCATCAGGGTCATCGTCTGTTTTGTGCTGTTCAACGTATGAAATCAGTTTTGCAATCAATGAATGATTGTTAGCATTGAACTGTGACCAATCAATGGCATCCAGTTTAAAATCCGTTGTGCTGGAAAAATCCATTCGCTGAATCATATCATTAATAATTCCCTGTAAGCCCATGCGAGCGCCATCTTCAGGAGAATATATTTTGCACACGCCATACCGTTCCAACAATTGAATTTCTTCGGGAACAATCACACCACCGCCACCACCAAAAACACGGATGGCTTCTGCGCCGTGTTCTTTGAGCAAATCAATCATATATTGAAAAAATTCTGTATGTCCCCCTTGATACGATGAAACAGCAATACCTTGAACGTCCTCCTCAATGGCCGCATTGACAATTTCAGCCACAGATCGGTTGTGGCCCAGATGGATGACCTCAACACCACTGTCTTGAAGCATTCGACGCATGATATTGATTGAAGCATCATGACCATCAAACAATGAGGTTGCCGTGACGACACGGATGGGATGACTGGCCTTGTAGATGTCTGGTTGACTCATTTCTATTCTCCTTGTGATATTCTCCTTGCATGTTATGCAATTTATTGCTTATATAAATATTTATTGGTGCTATCTTTTCCTCTGTACCATAAAATGCTGTGATTCTTAGGAATGCTCGAAAAATAAGTTCCCCATTTTAATTTCGGAGACACGATCCTTAATTCGATAAATAGTGGAGTCCTAAAGCTTTAGCTTTCGATGAATAGTGGAGTCCTAAAGCTTTAGCTTTGGAAGTTCCTTAGATTTTCAATGCGTTGTTTTTCTGTAGCTCCCAAAGCTAAAGCTTTGGGACTCCAATCTAAATGGGGAACTTACAGTAAAAGCACTAAAACTTTGTACAATCATCATAAATAGTGTGATATAGCAAGATATTTTTTTAACCTACTATAAACAAAAGAAAAATGAAGGTTACCATGAATACTCGTTTTTTTTTACCCATTAAAATAATCCTTGCCCTGGTTTGCCTGCTTGTTGGAAGTGTCGGATGCGTATTGACCCCAAGTCTTTTTGATCCTTATAATTTTAAAGATGAACTTCACATGCAAACCCACAGAGCCAAAGTGGATCACCTGATCATTCTGTTGGATGCTTCCATTTCAATGACCACACCATATCTGGGAAAGGAAAAATTTCAAACAGCGATCATGGCTTTACATCAATTAAATCAATCCCTGACAGCCATTCGTGTGCCAACAGGGTTTAGAGTCATTGGAACCGGGGCGTGTCATTTTTGTGAAAATTCCAAACAACTGTTCAATGTCTCTCCTTTTGATCCCTCACGATTGCATATCAAGCATTTAAAAAAGATTCATCCGGGGGGTGAAAGTCCTCTGGCATCAGCGATTTTAGAGGTTAAAAATGATTTTACACATCTTGAGGGTCCGTTGGGATTGATTGTTATCAGTGATTGGGATACAGATTTTTTGTTGATTGATACAGCCTTGCGCAGGCTTTGTGATCACTATGCCAACCGAATCCATATGGGTAATATTGTTGCAGGAACTAAAGAACGAGCGGTAGAATTATCAAAGGCATACGAAAATTTGAACGAATGTGTGCAATGGTATCATGCGGAAAAGTTATTGTCGTACAATGGTCTTAAAGATTTTACTCAACAGTTTTTTTTAACCCCTGTCAAGGACCAAGATGCTGATGGCGTTAAGGATTTTAAGGATAAGTGTTTAAACACATTATCCGGGGCCCTGGTTGATGAATGGGGCTGTCCAAAAGATTCTGATGCTGATGGTATTTATGATGGTTTGGATATGTGTCGAAAAACCCCTGAAAATGCTCCAGTTGATTCAAAAGGATGTTGGAAATTACCGGTAGTGTTTTATAAGAAGAACCAGATTCATCTAACACGCGAGCAGGAAAAAAGTCTTGCTTTGGTGGTCAATATTTTAGGAAAAGATAATATATGCTTAGAAATTCAAGGCCACACCGATATTTCAGGAACAGATCAGGAGAATTTTGAGATATCTCAAAAGCGAGCGCAATCGGTTAAGGCATATTTTTTGAGTGAGGGATTAAGACATTATCAAATGCGAATCAAGGCAATGGGGTCGTCTGTTCCTTTAGATCGTCAGTATCAAACAATGAAAAATGCGACACAGCGACGGGTTGAATTCAAGGTTGTTCCATGTCAAAATCAGGTTCAGTGATTTTAGAAATATCTTCAATCTTCTTCGCATTTTTTTTGCGATGACTGTTTAGCGTCCCAATAAAACAAAACGATATACATACACGATATTTTCTTTTACTATTCCCAGGAAGGTTCTATCATGTGGCATGTTACACTACAGGTTCCATTGTCCCTGTTATATGATCCTTGTTTAATCTGAATGTTCACCTGTCCATTAATATGCAAGGCTTTATTTTTTATGATGTCATCAGAAGCAATCATATTCCCATGACATGTACTGCATTTGAGGTTTAACACGGTTAAGTGAGTTTCATGTTTACCTGATAGTTTCTCACTTGTTGTGTATCCTCCATGACAACTCGAACATGTCAATCCTTTATAATCTTTTGTCCACCAGGAAAGCGGGCCATCAAGTGGTTCTCTTCCGTTGCCATGACAATAAATATTGCTACAGGTTCTATGAGTCGTATCATATTGGGTGTTGTCAAAATCTTTAAAGATGATTTCACATCTAACTTCGCCGCCATACATGCCATCAATATGCTTCGGATCATCCACTGTCGCAGGAAGAATATGGCAGGAATCACAAAAAGCGATGTGATACGTATTTTCTATGACATGAACACTGTGAGGAAAGCCGATGTCATCATTATGAACACCTAAGGGCGGAGCCCCCGTTTGATTGTCTTTTTTACCATGGCAAAAGGTACAATCTTCTTTCCATGATGCTGGATGGCAAGTATCACAGGAGACGTTCGTTGCTCCGCCGGATAAATCCTGCCCATGACATTTTTCACAAAAACTTTTGTCATCAAAAAAAGCAAAACCATGCTGCTGAGGATCATCCCATCCAGAAGGATGTGCGTGACTTTCGTCTTCAGAGCCAGGAAAACCATTGGGTAAAGAATTATCACATCCAGATACTGTTATCAGGGATATAAACATCAGTAGTGCGAAAATTAAGAAAGGATATTGTTTCATCATTATTTTATCTTTCTGTTATGGCATTGAACACACCATGCATTCTTGTGACAGGTTGCACATTTATCGTTTCCGCCATACCCTCCTGGAATCGTTCTTCCATGAAGACTTGGCCAGTTTCCTCTATGATTTAAAGGCCGTGTTGACTGATGACATCGAACACAAAAGGTGGATTGGTGACAGTTTGTACATTTTTGCGCATGCATTTCAGCACGAATCCCATGCCCTCGAAGTCTAAAAAAGCCCGTGTGCCATGTGGGCTTTTGTCTTTTATGACATTTTTTACAGTCCATTGATGCTGGGAAAGAAGGTAAAGGGGTTGATGCTGTATTATGACAGTTTTGACATGAAAAACGTTTATGCATTAAATGAGAAAATTCTTTAAATTGGTCACCTGTGCAGTTTTTTTGAACCCCATCTTCATCCATATCATCATGGCACTCACGACATTTTTCTATATCTGGAAAATGGTTATTTTTATTTTGGGAATACATGGTATGGTTTTCTATTTTTGACATCTCCTCTTCATGCACGGTATGAGGAAAAATTGGTTCGTTAGAAGGCACAGACTGAGAAGACAGTGCAATGGACAGAGAAGATATCAAAAATAGAAAAGAAAAAAGGCATAACAGAGTTTGTTTAAAACGCATTGGATATTCCTTAAAATTTTAAAAATAATATTTTGCTGTAATATTGAATCGATGTTCTGTTAGATCATACATATCCAGGTGATACCTGATGTTGATTTCTGTTTGAAAAAAATTTTTCAGCCTTGCTTCCGCATAAATGGAGTAAATATCATCCTTTTCATTCAGATCCATATAATAATCGTATCGATAGAGAGAATAATTCAGGCCGGTCTCTAACCGCCAAAGCCCTTGCTGATCGTAGGTGATATCAAATCCTCCGGTGGCAAAATCATTTTTACCCTCTTGGGTTTGATGCCAGAGATCTCCCTTAAAATGTACATAGAGATCGGCGGATGTAACATCATGTAAAATCAACCCGACATACTCATGTATAAATGAATGGTTAAATTCAGATGCCAGAGAATCATTTTCCAGTTTTCTGGATGCAAGACCGCCGTATATCTCAAAATTATATGTTGAAAAAAATTTATTCACATTGATATCCAGGTAATAATAAGGCAATATCGTCCCCATAACGCCAGCGAAGTAAGCTTCTGTGACAGGCCGTTCACTGATCTTTTTTAATTGGTAGAGGCCTGTAAAATTAGCAGAAACATCATGTTGTTCTAAAAAAAGTAAGATATTCGCTTTGATTTGATCCATATCACTATTGATTGTTTTACCCATAAGGTAAAAGGTTCCCATGTCTTGAATGCTTTGATTCACAGATAATGCAAGCTGGTGAATAGATTCTGGTGATCCATTTTCAAAAATATCAGGAACTTCTTTCAAGTATTGGTAGGCCATATTTAAAGATGTTTGGGAGTTTAAATAGAAGGATAAGGATGTCCCCGCCTGTTTGGAATCTGTAAAAAGGTCGTCATCATAAAAACGAACAGGAATACCTGCATAAATATAAATAAGACCATTGGAAAATTTATTGGAAAGACTGATGCCATCAATATGTGCTTTAAAAAGATTTTCAACAAAGTGTCGTCCAACACTAAATAAACAGGTGGGCTTAAAAAAGACAACATCAGAAGATAGTTGGTATATGCTGGTATGGGCTGATTGATGCCAGGTATCAAAAATACTTCCAGTGGATTCATCCTGGTGTGTGTTATCCCCAAAAATAAGATCCCCTGAAAAATCAAAAGAAACACCCTGTTGTTCACTATCATCATATGAAATATCCAGAGACTGCAAAAACTTATGATTGTCGCCCAGGCCTTTATTTAAAACATATCCTCGGTATGAGGATTGAATCAATCCGCTAAGGTGTGATGATTCTTTGCCGTGTTCTTCTGAAAAACAGAAGGATGGGACCACGATTATCAGAAATACAATTTTGCATATACGCTCAACGAGAAGATACATAAATGAAATCCTTATATAGCTTGATCTTCAGCCTGTAATTTTTCTGCTTTTAGTTTTGTCAGTTCTTGCTCCAGAGCCTCAGCCCTTTGTCTCTCAGCGTCAGCTCTCTGTTTCTCAACCTCAGCTCTTTGTTTTTCGGCCTCAGCTTTTTGTTTTTCAACCTCAGCTCTTTGTTTTTCGGCCTCAGCTTTTTGTTTTTCAACCTCAGCTCTTTGTTTTTCGGCCTCAGCTTTTTGTTTTTCAGATTCAGCTCTTTGTTTTTCGGCCTCAGCTCTTTGTTTTTCAGATTCAGCTCTTTGTTTTTCGATATCGCGGGATTCTGTTCCGGTTAACAACATATTACCATTGCCATCACACCATCTGAGCCATTCAGCATCCATTTCTTCAAATATGCCCTCATGAATTTTTAGACCAACGTTTAAATCTTCAAACCATATATATTCTTTATGGGGTTTCGGAACATACGATTGATCAACCAGTTTATAAGCGCACAATTTTGATGGGATGATATGTAAGCCAGGATCAAAAATGACATAATAGTTAATGCCCATTGATGCATATTTATCGCGCTTTGTTGTATTTTCCTGTCCAATTTTATTGGAAACAATTTCTATAACAAGTTCAGGTGGTTTTCCAAAGATACCAATCATGTAGCATCGATTTTTCTTTTTCCAGATATCATCGGCATATTTAACATCAAGACTTAAAAAAACATCCGGAACAATTGGATGAACAGGTATTTTTTCATAAATACCAACATCAGCAGCAACGATATACGATTTTTTTCTGTTCCAACTTGCTTTTAGCGATTCAGGTAAAAGTCTGAGTTGTTTTTCACAATAAAAATTATCCACGGGTGTATCATCCTCCGTAACAAGACTTTCATAGTCAATTTCGGTTTCATAATCAGAATCATTCTGAGAGTAATCATGATGGGTATATGAGGGGGTGCCCCTCACTCCCGGTGATTTCATTTCATAGCTGTATTGAGAATATTGCATAAGTTTTCCTCTGGAAATTACATATGTTTTTCTTTCAGTTGATTACGATCACTGTATTTTTTACAATAGACCTTGTTCAAGGAGTTGCTAATATTTTTACATAAACCTTATATTCAAATTAGAAAAAAATTCAATGCAAATCTTAAAAAAAAATTAAGATTGACTAATCATAAAATTTAGCATAAAATTTTTTTTGTATTAATTTTCGATGTATACGAATATAATCATTTGGTGAAACGATGGGAATCGGTTTTAAACTTGAACGCAAGTTATAAAATCAAGAAGCATTACAAATAATGAGAAAGGAGATTTATTCATGATTCAGACGTTTCGAGACTTAAAAATGGGAAGTAAGGTTTTTGGTGGTTTTTCCATCGTATTGTTACTTCTTGTCATTGTTGCATTCTTTGGATATAACGGGCTGTCAAGTGTTGTTGATCGAGCAGGCAAAAAAGAAGAGGTAGGGGGGCTTGTAAAATTGTTTTTACAGGCAAGGCAGCATGAAAAAAATTTCATTATGAGAAAAGACTCCTCATATGTGGACAAATTGAATCATTCAATTGACGAATTGAATAAAAAAGCTTCTGAATTAAAAAATACATTTAATGATCCAACGAACAAAGATAAAATGGATAATGTGATCAAGGCTTCAGCACAATATGAGAAAGCGTTTGATAATTTCAGCAATTTCAGAAAACAAAAACAAGTAACAATGACAGATATGCGTCAAAAAGCTCAAGCCGTGCGCGCTGCATGTGAAACTGTTGAGCATGATCAAATGGAACAACTGAAAAAATTGAGAGCAGACAATGTATTGTATATAAAAGATAAAATTGCCACAGCAGATGATGCCAACCGGCTCTTAAAATTTGCCCTGAATGCCAAGTCAAAGCGAATTTTACTCATGCAGGGTAATTTTGAATTGTTTGATGAATGGAAAATGATCAATCAAAAAATATTCGATTTAACCCATGGTATGAAAGCTCGCTTTAAGAATGCTAAAAACATTGAGCAAGCGGATATGATTTTATCCAATTACCAACAATATGAGAATGAAACCATTGCTTTTATTGATAAATTTAAGATAAGCAAGAAAAACATTGAAGAGAATGCTTCACGTTCAGTGCAGGCCATAGACGATATACGTAATGAGCTAAAACAGCAACTTGAACAAATACTGTCAAATATTGGCATTGGAAATGTTCAACAAAACCTTCAAGTCTTACAGGACAGGCTTACAAAAACTGACGATACTAACCGATTGATAAAATATTTTCTACAAGCCAAAAGTTTACGCCTGCTAATCATGAAAGGTGAACTTGACCAGGTGGATTCGTGGAAAGCATTGAACAAACAAATTCTCCAGTTGACACAAAATTTGAAAACACGCTTTATCAGCCAACGCAACGTTGCTCTGACAGAAATCATTCTGGAAAAATACAAGGCATATGAAGATGAAATGATTAACTTTATTCATTTTTATCAGCAAAGCTCACAAAAAGTGTTAGCCTCAGCGGGTCTTTCCATGAAAGAAATGGAAGCCATTCGGGAAAATCAAAAAAGTCAATTAAGTGAAGCTCAGGATCAATTTGAGAAAAAACTGAATGATAAGTTAGAAGTGATCGATGATATTAATCTCATCGTCAAAGGGTTTATTGATGCCCGGAAAAATGAAAAGGAAGTGATCATTTCTGGTGAAAAGAAATATCGCGATATAGTAAATGATCGCATTCAGACAATCATAGCATCATCTAAAGATATAATAAGCCAGCATATTTCACTTCAAAAGAATATTGATCAAATGAACGCTGTTATTTCTGCTACACAATCTTATTTTGATGCCTTCAATAAATATGTTTCATTATCAGAAAAACAAACCATTTCTGAAAACAATATGCTCAAAGCGGCAATCAATGCCCAAAAACAATGTGCTGAAGCCCTTGAAGATCAGGAACAAAAAATGGTTGATCAGGTGAGTTCATCTAAAACGATGGTTTTTGTGATTGTTGTGATTGCCATTGTGATTGGCCTTTTTATTTCTTTTGTCATTACCAGAGGGGTCACCCGTCCAATTATTATGAGCCTTGATTTTACACAAAAAATGGCTGATGGGGATTTTTCTGGCACGTTGGATATTCATCAAAAGGATGAAATGGGCGAATTAGCAAAGGCGCTCAATGAAATGCTTAAAAAAGTCAGTGGTATGATACAAGAAATATCTGTTGGTATAGACACAGTATCATCCTCATCCACTGAATTATCTTCTGTATCTGAGGGCCTGTCCAATAATGCTCAAAAAGCATCAGACCTTTCAAACAATGTGGCAACGGCTGCGGATGAAATGAGTTCCAATATGAATTCTGTTGCTGCGGCAGTTGAACAAACCTCAGCCAATGTTTCCACTGTGGCCTCTGCTGCTGAAGAAATGACCGCAACCATCAATGAAATATCCACAAATACAGGCAAAGCGCACAGAGTTACAAAGGAGGCTGTCACTAAAACCAAAAATGCCTCTGAACGTGTGAACAATCTTGGCGTTGCAGCAAAAGAAATTGGAACCTTCACTGAAACAATCACCAATATTTCCGAACAAACCAATCTGTTAGCTTTAAATGCAACCATTGAATCCGCCAGAGCCGGTGATGCAGGAAAAGGTTTTGCCGTTGTTGCCAATGAAATTAAAGAACTTGCGAAACAAACATCCATTGCAACCGAAGAAATTCGAAATAAAATTGATGGCATTCAAAAATCAACATCCATTTCTGTGGAAGAAATTACAGCAGTCACAACGGTTATTCAAGATGTTAACGAAATTGTTGGTACAATTGCTGCGGCAATTGAACAACAATCGGCTGCAACAAGAGAAATTGCAACCAATGTTGCACAGGCATCTCTTGGAACCAATGAGGTTTCCAGCAATGTCAGCCAGACATCTGCTGTTGCCCATGAAATTGCAAAAGATATTTCCAGCGTAAACGCCGCTGCAAAAGATGTTTCTCTCGACAGTGCCCAGGTCAGACAAAGTGCCACGAGCTTGAGCGATTTAGCAGAAAAACTGAATGTTCAAATCAAAAAATTCAAGGTTTAGCCTGCCCGCCTGTTCATAAACATATCCATAATAAGTATTGTTGCATATATCTATGCAACAATACTTACATCACTGAATTATCAAACGAATGAACCATCGCCCCATAAAAACAGCAAATAATCCGACAGTCAAATGACCAAAAATATACAGCAATGATGCGCCATATCGTTGGTCAAGAATCAAGTTCAGAGCATCATTGCTAAAGGTTGAGTATGTTGTCAAAGCTCCCAGTATGCCTATAAAAACAAAGCTTTTCATTTCAGGAGAAAAAAAGTGTTGTATGTCATTCAATTGAATCAAGATGCCCATGATCAAACACCCCAAAAGATTGACAGAAATCGTCCCCCAGGGAAAAAACAAACCTTTGTTCAATTGTTGCACTTGCGTACTGATGACAAACCTGAGCGTTGCACCAATAAATCCACCTAAACCGACAATCCATATCTGTAACACGTCGTAACCTCATAAAAAATGAATGAACATTTTTTCCACATCGAACTTTACTAAATGGGGAAAATATTCAGATATTGTGGCATGAAACCCAATGATTGGATGAAATTTGTTTCAGGGTGGGATCGTATTGATCACAGGCTTTAGCTGCATATGGACACCGCTGATGAAAGCCACACCCTGATGGAAGATTTGAAGCATTTGGTATTTCACCCTTGGGGGGATCGATACTGTCTTTTCTGTCCAAATCAGGAACACAATGGAGTAAGGTGAGGGTGTAAGGATGTTTTGCATGGGTAAATAAATCTTGAACATCCAGAATTTCTACAATTTTTCCCAGATACATCACAACAACACGCGTACAAACCAGTTTTAACACAAGAAGATTATGGGTGATAAACAAATACGTTATACCAAGGTTTTGCCTGATTTCATTCAATAACAATAAAATCTGTGCCTGAACAGAAACATCCAATGCTGAAGAAGGTTCATCCAAAACAATGAATTCCGGTTGAATAGCCAATGTTCGAGCGATACAAATGCGCTGTCGTTGGCCTCCGGATAATTCATGTGGAAATCGTTTCAGATGCGTTTCATTTAACCCCACTTGATTTAGACAGGAAAGAATTTCATCGTGAAATCCTCCTTTTGGTTTTTGAGGGCGGGCATGGATCGCCTCAGCGATGATTTTCATCACAGTCATTCGAGGATTCATTGCTGAGGAATGATCTTGTAGCAACATTTGCAGGCGATGGCGGATACCTTTTTTTTTCAAATGTCGAGAAGAAAGCGTGGAAATATCTATGGGATCCGAACCTTGATGTTCAGGTGGATAATAAAAAATATGTCCATGTGTTGGCTGATAGAAACGAATCAGGGCTTTTCCCAGCGTGCTTTTTCCACACCCCGATTCACCCACCAGGCCTAAAGATTCACCTTTAAAGATGGTTAGATTAATGTCGTTTACCGCACGGATCATATTTTTTTGACGCCTTAAAAGGGAACTGTATTGTGGATAGTTCAGTGATAAATTTTTAGCCTGAATAAATCTATTCATCGCGGATATCCTTCAATGTCTCATATTCCAGCATGCGACCATGCGGGTTGAATTTAATGGTACAAGTTCGGGCAGAGATGTTTTGCATTGATCAATCGATCGGGTGCAGCGGGGATAAAAGCGACATCCACTGGACGGCCGAATCAGATCGGGCACCTGTCCTGGAATGGGTTTCATGATGGTATCAAAAGATTTTTTGGGTATGGTCTCAAGAAGGGCATGGGTATAAGGATGAAAAGGCTTTAGAAAAATATCGGGCACGTCCCCTATCTCGCACATACATCCGGCATACATGACGGCCAGTCGATCACAAAACATCGATGCCAAACCCAGATCATGGGTGATAAATAAAATGGATTGAATCAATTTTTTATTTTTCAACTGCCCCAGTAATCGCATAATTTGAGATTGAACGGTAACATCAAGGCTTGATGTTGCTTCATCGGAAATCAGAAGTGATGGTGAACCTGCCAGCGCAATTGCGATAAGGACACGTTGTTTCATCCCGCCTGATAATTCATGTGGATAGCGTGAAACAACATTCGCAGGATCAGGTATGTCAAGGGATTTTAAAAGTTCAATGGATTTATCCCAAAAGGCCTTTTTGGATGAAAATAGAAAATGTTTCAGTGTATCTGGAAGAAAAGATATAAAACGTTGATTAAAGTGAGGCTTGTTTTGAAGAAAAAATGCCTCTGATATTTGATCTCCCACACGCATAATTGGATTGAGAGCTGTATCTGGTTCCTGAAATATCATGCCGATCTGTTGCCCACGAATCTGTTGCATTTCCTTTTCTGAAGCGTTTGTAATATTTATAGAAGCATTGGGTGTTTGATGTTGTGAAAATAAAATGCGCCCTCCGGTAATTTTTCCTGGATAAGGAATAAGTTGCATCAAAGCCCTTGATGTAACGCTTTTTCCACAGCCAGATTCCCCGACCAATCCAAAGGTTTCTCCACTGATAATCGAAAAGCTGACATCTCGGACAACATGAGCAATGCCCCGGTCGCTTTTAAATTGAATATTTAATTGATTGATGCTTAGCAAAGGTTCCATTTTTGCCCCTTTAACGTGTAGCTTATAGTGGGATTAAATTGATTTGTCAAACCTCAACCAGAACACTGCTATCTTATGTAATTTCAGAACTCTTGATCTCAGACCAAGTCGATAATACTACATATATAAATATAAAAATATAATAAATAATCGTATGAACTTGTGGAATAAGAAGTATATCAGAGACCATATTGAAGATTAAGTGTTGGGATTCAAGTAAACGTAAAGAAGGAGAATTTTTGATTGTTTTGCAAACAGTTTAACATGTTTAACAAATGTGAGACATCTGAAACCGGCAATTGAGCGAAACGTGATGAACAAGTATCCACTGAAATATAAACCTAACATGAATTCCAATTAATGCAAAAAGCAAGTATCCAAAAAATTGGACATCGGCTACTTTCTTTACTGAAATCAAACGAAGCAAAAATAATTAGAAATTCTTAATGAATTATGACCAAAAGTATAATTAATTTTATGACAAATGTTTAATAATATTTAACTGGTCAATATACAAAATTTGTTATTACCCTGAACGCTATTGTCAATCTTAGCCTGGCGGGCTTCTTGAACAGTGGTTTGAATCTGATCCCAATTACGTTAGTCTAATCTTTGTAAATAAGTTCAAAGTTTGATATATATTCATGTCTCAACAGGTGGTGTTGGGATCAGTTCAAACCATATTGGTTATACTCGTAAACTTGGGGCGTAGAATCACGTCATTTTTTATTTATTGATTTAATGTTTGTTTTGCATAAGCCGCTTGCAATAACTTTCATGGCAACATCAGCGAATGATTTTGATGAAGTTTCGAAGATTAGATTATCATGGAATAGCTGATGACATAAATTTTGCATCAACCTCTTTCAAGCATCTTTTAAGCGTGTAAATTCAAGTGATGTTTACATCGGTTGCCATCCCATTTCGTGGCATTGCAACCCTTTATTTTATATCATGCAACAATTATCGAATGGATACTCAGGATAAGTCATATGCCCAATAATCTTCCTGATACAGACCATATAGATTCCAATAACGATGTTAATGTCATCATTTCTGATGAAAAAACATGTCAATCAGAGCAATCAGAAAATCTTGTGAAACCAACGCCTCCCCAGGGCAAAAAAAATATTTTCCATTGAGAACTTTGTTGAAGTAACTGAAAAGTTCATGGTCATCTGTCAATATATTATGTCTTTTTCATACACGGTTGTTCAGATGTTGTTAGTGATTGCTGCTATTGTTTTTGTTGTCCAGACCTATCTCAATTTTTCCAGACAACTTCCTGTTATTGAGCCATTCGATGTTCCAACACTATTGGAAGAACAGGGATATACGGGTAAAGTTGTGGCTCAATTATTTATTGATGCGCAGGATAAAATTAGAAGGCAATCTAAAACCCTGGCCAGTCGGGATAAAAGTGAGTCTGAAGCTGTTATTATTGCATCTGAGAATGAAGAGGATAGCATTATGATCCCAGGTATGGACTTTTCAATCAATATGGTTACCAATCTGATTTTTCAACTGGTTGGTTTAAAAAAGAATCGTATTAATGGCAGCCTTATGTCAACAGAGCAATTGACCCTTGAATTACGTATTACCGGGAAACCATCTAAATCCTTTGTTGGCGAAACAAAACACATCAAAAAACTGATTCATGATGCTGCCTTGCATTCGTTAAAGTTGCTATCCCCTATGACAATTGGCGTGGATTATTTTGTTAAGGGTAATATCAGCGCAATAAAAGCTCTCATACAAACCATTCGAAACAATAACCCAGGTCAAAAAAATGTTGCAGATGCTTATATATTGGAAGGCTTTATTTACACCATTCAAGGCAATCATAGTGAAGCGCTCATTCGATACAACACTGCTGAAAAGCTTTTTTCCAACAATGTGATTGCAAATTATATGATTGCAGATGCATTGCGATGGTTAAATCAACCCAAGGAAGCTGTATTTCACTATCGCAAATGTCTTCAGATTAATCCTGATGATATTGAAATATATACAAAATTAGCAGCAGCTTATGTTGAAGCCGGTAAGCCTGAAAAAATTTTGCCTCTATATGAAAAAGCCCTATCCATAGATCCCATAAATGCAAGAATATATATGAGCTGGGGAGATTTGTTGACCTATCAGCTTCATGATCCTGAACAGGCTATCAAAAAATATCAGATGGCATCCCGAATTGAACCTGGTAACGCGAATGTGTTTTGTCGATGGGGCAATGCCCTGACTGAGATGAATCAATATGAAGATGCTGCAAACAAATTCCAAAAAGCAATTTCTCTGGCACCCGATAATGTCAGCGCATACCTGGCCTGGGGAAATATGTTGATGAACCATCTCAATAAACCCCTTGATGCTATTGACAAATTTCGACAGGCAAGCAAAATTGATTCAACAAAAGCTGAAATTTATTCTTTATGGGGTACGGCATTGGTCGCGACAAATCAAACAAAATTGGCCATTGAACAGTTTAAAAAAGCCATTGCGCTGGAATCCGAGAATGTCTGGATATACATTGATCTGGTTCATGCCTTGATTCAGCTAAAACGACTGGACGAAGCCATTCAAAACTGCCACACCATCCTTAAAATAAATCCCAATTCAATATGGGGGTATGCCTTATGGGCCTATGCGCTTATTGAACAAAAAAAGCCTGAAAAAGGTATTATTCAATGTCAAAAAGCCCTGGACATTGACCCTAACTTTTCATTTGCATATGTCTTTTGGGGATACGCTTTGGCTGAATTAAATCAGTTTGAAGTGGCAATCAAAAAATGTGAGAAAGCAATCCAACTGGATGAACATGTTCCTATTGCCAATTTTATCTGGGCCAGTGTTTTATTGAAGCAGAAACATTTTGAGGCATCGTTACCTAAATTTGAAAAGGCAGTTGAAATAGAACCTGATGAAGCCTCATATTATTATCAATGGGGAAATGCACTGGAAGCATTAGGTATGACTGATCAAGCCCTGTCAAAATACCAAAAAGCCAATCACCTTAATCCGGAGAGTCTGGATGGTCAAAAAGCATTGAAAAAAATTCAAAAGCTACAGATAACTAAATGAATTTATTGAGACACAAAAGTATTTGCAGCCGCAACTGTTGTCAGATGAATTTGTTTTAACAAAGATGTATGCTGGGCTTTAAGCAGGCTGTTTGACTGGCTGTGTTGAATGGCTTTAAAAAGACACGCATAGGCATCGAACCAGTAACCTGATGTTGCATAAAAAAAGTGCGCATTATCGGTTTGAATGTTTTGAAACTTTTGTGCATCCATTAGTACATATTTGATAGCGCCGCTGGTCAAGATATCACTGGTTCGTTCGATGTCATCAAGGACAATGGCAAAAAAGAATTCATATTCCACATCTGGTTTTAGTTTGATGCCATAATCAGACAAACTTACAGAATAAATGCCTTCATGCTGGATATGGTCAAAAGATACTTCCAAAACCGGTTCAGGCGATAGTCTATTAAACTCGTTTATGGCAAACTCAATTTTATCAGGCCAGGGACCAGAAATATAAAAAAACAGGTCTGGACTCTCTGTTGATGTCCATCCGACATGATCCGGGCAAATGGGAGTAATCACTTCCGGAATGGTTATCGTCGGTTCTTCTCCACGGGATTGATCTGCTGCTGCACCTTTTCGTCGACCAAATTGATGATATTGACTGATGGCAAATCCACGTCTTAAATTATGGATAGCACCGCGACGTCGCCCATAATTGTGATATTGATTGATATTGAATCCTCTTGTCTGAGCATGAAGTGCACCTTTTCTTCGACCATATTTATGGTATTGATTGATATTAAACCCGCGTGTCTGTCCGGATGTTACACCGCGACGACGACCATATTGATGATACTGACTGATACGAAATCCCCGCGTCTGCCCCTGTGAAACACCACTGCGTCGACCATAGTTGTGATAGTGGTTAATATTAAAACCGCGAACATTATTGTTTCTGTCAGTAAGCTTTTTTTTATCGTAAGGTGGATTGTATTTTGGCATTGCGTTATGGCTCACTGGATCAAGTTTTTCTGAAAAAGCAGGAGGTTGTGAAAAAAGAATCAATCCGCCCAAAATATAAATGCATATGATATTTATTGTTTTTAATGATTTTCATAATTGTTGCCTTTTTTATTTCCAATCACCAATTAATAAATAAGGCGCCCAATACGCCGGATGACGAAATGCCGGAATATTGATTAAAGCGGTTTGTATGTTTTGAAGCGCTTTTGCCCTGGACATCCCTTCTTTATATTGCCTGTAAAACTCTTTTGATACAATAGAAGTCACTTCATCATTAACAAACCATAATGTTGCAATTACTGATTTCACCCCTGCTTTTACAGCAACTCCAGCCAGACCCATTGCTGCACGTTCATCACCAATAGCGGTTTGACACGCGCTTAATGTCAGAAGCTCAAGTTCATTGGTTGCTTTATTATTGAATTGAACCAGTGATTCAAGCTCATTCATGTTAATCTGGTTGTCATATGTTAATAGAAATGTGTCTTCAGCAGTGCCGCCAAATACACCATGGGTGGCCATATGCACAATCGAATATGAATCTTTTCTCAATGCGTTGCTGACATTCTCCTCAGTATAGTCTTGATTATCCAGCATGACCTCCGCATTCATGATTGTTTTTATTTGCTGTAATTCGTCCGGAACATTTGCTAATCCTGAAAAACCTTGTCTTGCTTCAGAAAGACCGGCTAACAGAATCTTTGGATTCAATTTTTTTGAACCTGATGATTGAGCTGTCAATCGAATGGATGGAATCGTTACAATGGCATAGGTTTCAATTAAATAACGCTGATGATCATGTAATGCAGCAAAAGGAATCAATCGTAATGAGCCATCAGACACAATCACCAGGGTTTCAATGTTATGTGTGTTGAGCAAATCTTTTATGGGGCCAATAAAAACATCATATAATTTCCACGCATCATGGAGATAACGATTTGTCATCCGGGTCTGTAATCGTTTTCGAAATTGATTGGCGATGGTATCTAATTCTTGATCATGAATGGCCTTTACAAAATGCCTGATATTGCCATCTGGCAAGGAAATCAATAGAGACAAGCGATCAGAAAAGGAAATGGTATAGATTAATGCTGTCTTTGGCGGGATCGCTTTTTCAATACTTAATTGCTTTGTTTCAGAGATACATTCGTCAACATAAAAATTTTCCAGTTCAACGATTTTAAGGTCTTCCATTACATCAATTGCCATATGAAAATACTGCTGTTTTTTTTGTTGAACGCTGCTCATTCCTGCCTGATGTAAAAACAGGCCAGAAAGCCCCAGATAGACCGGTTTAACCTGTTCATTGAATATTCTTGAATGGTCATAAGAACCTTTATATAAAATATTACGAATAGGTTTGAGTGTTTTGATTGCATTTTGAAACGCATTAATGGCCTGATTATATTGTAAAGAATTTTTTAAAATACGCCCCGATTGCCATTGCCACAGATATAAAATTTCCGGAAAATTTCCTCTCTGGGCATGAAATATTGCTTTGTTGGTTAATTGTAAGGCTTCTGAATGGCGTTTTCGATTTTCATATAATTTTCCCATTTGACCATAGGCATAGGAAAGTATTCGTTTGGCTTGAATTTGTTCACCAGTTTCTTGCGCTTCCAAAAGAACCTTATAGGTCAACCTTTCCAATTGATCACGAAGCTGCTTCTGACAAAGGATTTGACTGATTGATATTAACGACGCTGCTTTATTCCATGAAGCGGGCAGATTTTTGATTTGATTGAATGTTTGGGTAATGGTCGCAATGATATCGTCAACCTCAGCAAACTGTGAAATAGCACGCGAAATATTCGCCAATACAACTGGTTTTTGTGTTTGATTGTCTTGTTTTTCTATTTGTTCCAGGCATTCATGAAAAAGCGACATTGCCGCATCTTCGTCCCATTCAGTGGCAAATGTAATACCGATATTATTATAAACACTGGCTAAAACATATGGATTGTTTGTTTTTTGGGCGTTATTTTTGGCTTTTTGAAAGTATTCAATCGCTTTTTCGGTTTTTCCAAAACTTAAATAAATATCGCCCAGGATATTATGATAGATTGCTGATGCATATGCACTTCGAGGCTTTTTCAGTTGATCATTTGTAATTGAGATTGCTTTTTGATGTAATCCCAAATGCCGATAGGCATGGGTTAAGAAAAACAATACATCGGCATATGCTTCATGGGTTGTATCCATTTGACTGATGAATTGTTCTAAAATTGCGGCAGATTCTCCAAAATTGCCTTCATTAAACAAAGAAGTTGCGGCATTGATCTCATGAGATTTTAAATTCATCATATGACGTGTAAATATTGGACGACTGGACAACCAGTTTTCTAATGGAAGGGGGATGGCATGATAGGGTTGTTGGGTGAATTGACTGGTTGGGTTCGTGTATTTTTTTGAGCAAGGTTTTTTGATCCATTTGGAAGCATCCATAAATTCTGATGGCAGTTTGACCAGGTCGCTTTCCGGGTCTGTATCAGGGGCTTCAATTTCAACTGTACCATCAATGCCTTTTTCCGATGATGCATCAACCCGGCTTGTGGCAGACTGAAGAAATGTGCCTGAAACAATATGAATATTCCCCCCATCGCCTTCATAGGCGTTGGCAATGATTTGGCTGTGGTTAATAAGAACATCATCGGCATTGATATCAATATCACCGCCATGACCGCCCCCACCTTTGACACTGGTGGTAATTTGTCCATTTTGCAGCAACAATTGATGGCTTGTATCAATGATAATCCTGCCATTGTCTGATGATTTGTCTGTTGAAATGGTGTTCACTGCTTCTGTGGTCAATGCGCTGTTGTTTTGTATGGTAATGGAATCATTTGCCTGGATAGAAATTTTGCCCGCAGCTCCACCCTCTGCCTGAGCCATACTCTCTGATGCTATTGATGAATCTGTATCCATCACCAATGTGCTGACATCCAAATCAATATTTCCGGCATCTCTTTTACCTGTGCTGGAAGTGGTGATAATGCCATTATCAAAGAGTGTCAGATATCCTGATGAAATGTCAATTTTTCCGCCAGTTTTGTCTGAAAAATTCTGGCTTTCAGCACGTGAGTAAATGCCGCTCAATTCTTTTTTACTGGATTCCATTTGTTGATTAATAAAATCATGCTGGGTTTGCAAAAAATTATCGTCACTGATAACCGAAGCTTTTCCATTCATCTGAAGCGAATTGCTTGAAATGTGAATCATGCCGCTGTCACCATCACCATAAGTGGTATTGGAAATATAGGCGCCCTCTTTGATCGATATGGCATTGGTATTGATATAAATATCTCCGGCTTTTCCGCCTTGTTCAGATTGTGATGAAATACAGGTATTAAAGCCTTGAACATTTTCACCATGCGGATTAACGCCTGAGAGTTCAATAAAGGCATTGTCAGTATTGAGTTTTGTCAATACACCATCAATGATTTCATAATTGATAAAGATATTCCCGCCATTCCCTTTATTTTTGGCATTGGCATAGAGTTTACTGCCATCTTTCATCAGTAAATAGGGGGTATTGATATACATATTTCCAGCATTGCCGATGCTGGTGCTATAGGTGGTAATATCACTGGGATTTCCAAAATAATCTGTTCCCATAAATTGAATGGATTGATTGGCATAAAGGGATATATTTCCACCATTTCCAGAATCTTTTGTTTGACTACCCAGACCTGAGCCATTTAAAAAAAATATATTGGCTGCTTTCAGCAAAATATTTCCAGCATCCCCACTGGAATTTGTATCAGAAAAAATTTCAACACTGCCATCAAATGTAATATCTTCTGAAGTCTCAATTGTGATATCTCCTGCTTTACCCGCGCCATAGGTTTGGGCTGAAATAGATGAAAAATTATTAAACACAATATTTTTTGCCTGAATGTTTATATTTCCAGCATTTCCATTTTCAAACATACTTACAGAAGTTTGAATGCCTGATTGATCATAGACTTCCATCTGGTTCACATCAATATTGATAATGCCGCCATCACCAGATTGCGTTATGCCTGTCAGCTTGCTGATTGTTTTTAAAAAGAAATCGCCTCCCTTGACGAAAATATCACCGGAACACTCACCACTGACAACAATATTAGAAGTATCAGATATGGTGATCATTCCAGGTGTTATATTGTCTGTGCTTTCAATACCAGAATCAAGCAGCGTTATTTCTCCGGATGATTGAACACCCACGATATTAATTCTGCCCCCTGGGGAAAAAAGGTCACTTCCTTTTATGTCAATCACGCCCCCAATAAAGGACATTGTTTTTCCGGTGCTGAATTTAAAACCATTTTTATTTCCAATGATTTCGATTTTCCCAATGGCTTCCCCATCTTTTTTATAAAGAAAACCAAATGTTTGTGGCGGTGTAGTGGACAGAATAGGTTCTGATGAATTAATATCAAATGTTTCTTCCTTATTGAGAACAATGTAATCTGCAGTACTGACATGAAAAGATCCCTTGACATCAACAGTTGCATTCTTTCCAAAAACAATACCGGCTGGATTCAGCAAGTAAAAGTTGGCATCAGGAATTTGAGAGATTAACCGGCCATTAATGAAGGATTTTTCCAGACCTGTCACCCGGCTGATAATGTTTTGAATATGATCAGACCCTGTAAAAGTCGCTGTTTCATCAGCATTAATATTAAATTTACTAAAACTGTGAAACAGGTTATTGCCACTTGTTACGCCTTGTTCTTCAGTGATTTCAAAATTACCGCTTAATACTTCACCCTCTGTCGATGCCTGCATTGTGCCATCGAATATAGCCTCGGCGTATGCATTTGATGTCATAATTATTGAAAATGTGATAATCACTATGATATTAAGATTCATTGATATGTCTCCATACATTACCATCAAAAAATATCCCCCCAATTAAGAATAGATTCCAAAAAACACCCACCACCAGAACTATCACCAGAATCTGTTTTTTCCGCCTGTTGCTCTATATCCACATTTTCCCGAAATCCAAACGCACTCATATGAGACGTACAAAACGTCACATGTTTTTCAAAAATCGAAAATGAAGACTCAATTTCCCCCTGACCTTTCAACAAATCCGCCACTGTCTCTGAATGAATCAATTGATACGTCTGGTTCTCCAGCTTCTCCCGGGTTACTGGCGGTTCAAATCCAATACCCAAACAAATAGAATTTTCAATTATTTTTAGTTTTTGACCAAACGAATCCTTTAGCTCAAATTCAACAACATGATCAGAAAGGTCTCTATCCAGTGAAAAGGTATAATTCCGGATGGTGTAATTCAGTTTTTTGGGCATATCCAGCCCTGATAAACCACCGCGATCAATCATCATAAATGAAGATAAATCAGACTGTTCCACATAAAAAGGTTGGGTGACCTGATAGTCTGTTTCACCTTTTGTGACATCCACTTGCGCTGATGCCTCAATGGATTGAAAAGATAATGTCTGTTCCACAAAATATCCATTGGTGGCATCCTGGTCTTCAGTGGTATCTGCCCGAAGATTAATGGTAAAATCATCATATTTGGGATAGTCAAGTTTGTATGTGTGATCAGTTTCAATATAATTTTTTCCGATTGTCAGCCTTTCTGAATTTTCAGTTGAGAGATTCACTGTCAGCTCATTGGTTTTGTCTGAAAATGGTGGTTTGGCGCTGATAACGATGCTTACCCTGTCCAAATTTCGCGCCGTGTTATGCTCAATTGTACTGTCTGGTTGTTCAACAATGAGGGTTGTCAGGGGGACTAACACAATTCTTGATGCTGAACTGCTATCAAATGATTGGGTTTCATAGCCATACTTTACTGCTTCAAACGTATAAGCACGATCTCGAACATCCACAGCAAGTGTGTATTGACCATTATTGTCTGACAGACCTGTTGCAATCACTGTATCGTCATCTGTGGCTCTTGCACGAAGGGTTACTTCGGGTAAAACAGGGGTTGAGCCATCAACATGATATGAAAAGCATTGTCCCTTGATAACTGATGCATTATGGCTATCTTTTCTGAACAATATTATTGTGTCAAAAGTTGGAGGGCTTGAAAATTCTAATGTTTTTTCGTAATAAGCCTGTCGTGAAAGGCTCATTTGCCAGGGTGAGCCATCAAAGGTAATGGGAATCAACAGCTCAAAATAGCCGTGGTAATAGCTGGTTGTTTCGTATGTCTCTCCCTGGCCAGTCAATACAACATCAACCCCACCCACTGGCGCGTTGTTGTCATCGGTGATATTGCCTGATATTTTTTGGATGGGAAATTGCGTCTTGTTTACAATAACAATACGATCCGCAGGTTCAGACAGGTTGCCGGTAGAGTTTGTTGCATAATAGGTAATATGATAGATACCAGGTGTCTGTGTATTCACATCACTTTGAAAGGTCACTGAATCAGTGATATTACCATCAACACCATCCACTGCAACATATCCGGGCTCAATAAATTTCTCATTCTGGTTGATTTGAACAACGAGAGGATCATTCAGACTGATAACCGGTTTCCCATTATTTCCGGCAACTGTAAATCTGGCGATCTTTTCACCTGATTCTCCTGATGGATCTGTGGCAGTAAAGGTGATATCTTCATATCCAACCCAGGAAATATCCGATACAGAAATCGTTGCCATCCTGTTTGTAATTGAAACAGTCAGTTTCTGTTGTCCTTTTGCAGACCATGTTATTTCAGTATACGCGTTATCAATATCGTCAACATATTGATCCAATTGGATGGTTTGAAATGTGGAAACATCAAAAATCGTTTGATCGGGGATATCATGGACTTCAGGTGGATCATTCACCGGTCGGACTGTAAACACTGCACTGGCACTGACTTTATTTTGATCAGGAGCTTCCGCATAAAAAGTAATTTCCTCAGCGCCATGCCAGTTTTCATCTTGCTGAATTACTATTGCATTGCGATTGCTATCAATAGAAACCATCAAGTCATTTGTGCCGCTATACGTCCAATTAATCTGGTCTTTATCCACATTGCTTACACTGATGGTTGTATCCAACGCAATGTAAGCAAAGGTTTCACCTTCATCAATTGTTTGAGATGGAATGTGTGAAATGACCAATACAGTTGAATTATCTCGTTTTAAATTAAAATTTTGTTGGCATTTTTGATCTTCCGGCACATTGACAGGTGTTCTAACTTCGCTGATATAGCCTTCTTTTTGAACTTCAATTTTGTAGTTACTCAGCGGCTTGAAAGCTTCAAAATATAATCCATCTGTTTCACTGCTCGTGATTTGTTTTACCAATCTGCCACCTGCACTGACACGTATGGTGGCCATTGATATAGCAGCTTTAGTGGTATCATCAAAAACATACCCCCATAAGGTGCCATTTGAAGGATTGTGTGCATTATTGATATAAAAACGATGGATATCAGATTCTCTGATTGCGCCATAGTTATCAATGGCCTGGACTTTCCAGTAAACTGTTGCGCCATCCCAACTGGCAGATAGATTGATTTCATAAAAATTATTGTCTATATTTTGAATGATCATCCTGTTTTCAGCCTCATCAAATTGCTTGTTGTCTTTCTTTAGTAATAATGTGTATGAGATGTAATCGTTATCCGGGTCAGTGGTTTTTTCCCAGGCTATCATTGTGTAAGCATCAGCAGTTGGATCAGCGGCAAGGCTGGATATAACACCTGATGTTGTAATGGTGATATCATTTGCTGGAGATACCAAATCAAAAGCCTCAGGCGGATGATTCACTGCGCTGGCTTTGTACACAATGGATTCTTTCATGGGGGAAACATTTCTACTGATGGTATCTTTGGCAAAATAGTAAATATGATAGGTACCAGGGCTGACAAAGGTATTGTCAAAATCTGATGAATCCCAATGATAGGCTTTTGTGATATCATTGTAGCTGAGGGTGACTTTTTTGGGTAAATCCATTTCTACCTGACCACTTCCCACTTCATTGGGAACAAAGCCTGGAGGTTTAATTTCAAGCCACAGGGTAAGCAGTCGATCGCTATCGTTGACCTTTGCCCATAATTGATCAGTTGTGGTTTCATCAGTGCCCAGAAAAATAGCATCAGAAACATGTGTGATAATAACATCGCCCGGGTCATTCATGGTCAAGGAACTGACACCAATAATAATTTGTTCCGCAAGTTTACCATCGGTTGCGGTATCAATCACATTATTGCTGCCCATCTTATCGCCATTATCATCTAACAGTGGATGTTGCGCTGAATTGTCAAAATAGGGTGGCGCGTTCACACTGCCTTCCCCTTTGGCAGTAAAAATTTCTGTTTGAATGACGGCTTCTGAAAAAGATTCTTTGATATCTTTTCCCCGGGCAATACTTTTGAAAAATTCGGAAATAAAAAATTCGCCTTCACGAATACCATCCTGATCCAGTGGCCCCTTGTATGAAAATTCATCTGGCCCTGCGCTGGCAATAATGATTCTATTGGGCTTTGACAGTTCATCAATAAAGGAGCCAGAAAAGCAAAATCCCAGCATGACAATAATTTCCTGATTCCATCCCGCTGTATTTTCAAGTTCAGTCAACCAATCGTTGAGTTCATCATCAGATATAGTTCGTTCGTCTTCAATCGTGGCATCTGGATTAATATAGAACGTATCTTCAGTACCATGATCCACCATGACAATATAAAGATTTGCAGGTTGATCCTTCATAATAACTGGCATATCTTCTGTAATGGCTTTTTGAATGGCATTTTGTGTAGGCAGACCATCAATTTCAATGGGGAGTTTGCTGAGTGAAAGAATTTCAGATTGATATTGTAATATCTGTTCATCCAGTTTCGTCAGCTGGTCGATAAATGATTCTTTCGTGCTAAACTCTATATTTCTGATATCTTTTAAACGTTCGGTGATCTCTGCAGGAACATCAGCATTGTTTAGCTGATTGATGATGGTATCAGTTATTTTGTATGATGCCTGATCGGTGTCAAAGTTAAAATAAAGAATATCATCATCCAAAAGCCCGCGTTGTTTTAGATGGTGATACACATCATTGGCTGTTTTATTATGGGATTCCAGCCCTTCTTCACCCGCAATTTTCCCCTGAACAATGATGGCGTAACCCGCAGTTTCAACAACATTGATTTGTATGATATTCGAAAAAGATGACGTATAGGAATTATTTTTTACAGATGCTGCGATCTGCCATTCACCCAGGGTATCAAAGCCTGTAAAATTCTTTTGGATAAAACTACCGGTTTCTAAGGTTTGAAGTTCTATTTCATTGATCCCTCCAGGCCCAGTCACTAAAAGATTGACTGGAATGTTTGCCAGGTGAGCCGTGCAAGGAATTTCTGGTATCACCTTACCGGTAATCGACACCTGATCGCCTAACTTGACTGAAAGCTCTGTGGCATCAAGGGCAACAGTGCAGGATGCTTTTTTTACGTTAAGTGTTTGGGGAAGACTGTTGGCCGGATTCAGACAACTGGTTCCTTCCCAAGTGGCGACAATTTGCCATAACCCCGCTTCATCAATGTCACCACATTTGAGCGCATATTCAAAACTGCCATCTTCTTTGGCATTGACTACTTTGGGTTCTTTGCCTGAGGGTGAAATTAGTTCCAGGGTAACTTCTTTACCAAACACATCTTCAGGTGGGCTGATATTGCCGGTTATTTTTATGCTTTGTCCAAATATGATATTGTTTTGGGATAGATGCGTTGTAATGGTTGATGGTTTTTTGCCAATGGTTACAGACCTTGAAAGGGTTTTGGTGTTTCCGGCAAAATCTTTGACATCGATTTGAATGGTGTATGTTGTATTGTTTTGCCAGGTGTAGGTCGGAGAAAATTCCCAGTTTACAGTTGTATTGTTTGTAAAGTTTTCTAAATATTGCGATTTCGTACCATCCTGTTGATTGATAATCGTCAATGTCACTGAAAAATCTTTGGAAATATCGGTTGCTGTGCCTTTGATTTTGTAAAATTGTTCCACACATGGATCAGTGGGTTCTGTAATTTCTATTTCTGGAATGGTACCATCAACGTAAATGTTTTTCATTACTGCAAGGTTGATTTCAGGTATCAGTGTTAAGTCTACAGCTTCTCCATTTTCATTGGTCAGACTTGCGCCTTCTGAAAGCCTGATGGTTTTGACATTCAAATCTTCTGAGAAGTCTCCTTCATGAACCGTGTAATTGGCGATTGCGGTATAGGATAAAGCAAATGGCGGAATATGAATTTCCTGATCAACTTCGCCAGTTTCAAGACTTACGATTAAATTGCCACCAGTTAATGATACTGGTTGTGTCATGACTATTAAAATGGGAATGGTGGTATGCAGGGAGTATCCCAGGTGATCGCTTGATGTGGTGATATAATGGATGCAAAGTTCAGAACGCTCTATTAATTTTGGTTTCGGATTGATCCAGTTTGGAGATATTTTGATAATAAATTTTTCTAAATTAGAAGATGTTGTAAATAGTTCTGTCCCTGATAAATCCAGGTAAACAAGTTTTGTTAATTTTGAAAATTCTACAGGGATATCGCCATACATTGGTACTTCATTCCAGGTAGATTTGTTACCTGACAAATCAAGTGATCTTAGATTTATCAAATTAAACAAAGGTTTATCAATATTGTCAAGTAATCTATTATTTGCAAGTGATAATGTAATAAGGTTTTTCAAATTTCCTATATTTTCGGGAATATTTTCTATAGAGTTATCATTTAATGACAAATAACGTAAATTATTTAAATTGAATAATTCTTCAGGTATGTTGCTATTAGATAATGTACAATTTGACAAATTAAGAGATTGAAGATTAATTAATGAACCTATTTTAGAGGAAATATTCAATTTCAATTTATTTCCTGACAGATCTAATATTAGTAACTTGTTAAAGTTTTGTATGTTATCATCAATATTTGTAATATTATTTTCAGACAAATTTATTTCATGCAAATTATCTATATTTGACAGTTGATAAGGAAATATTTCAATAGAGTTATTAGATGAATCTATTTTTTGTAAATTTGATAAGTTTTTCATTGATTCGGGCAATTCTTTTATTTTATTGTTTGAAAAATTAACTTCTTGTAGAATTTTTAAATTGCCAATGCTTGAAGGAATAAGTTCTATATTGTTATAAGACAAATTGAGTAATGAAATGAGGTAACAATGACCAATACTCTCTGGAAGTATCTGTATTTCATTTTTAGAAATGTTTAAATAATTTAGCTTTGCCATATTTCCAATATCTGTGGGAAGTAATTTTAGATGGTTGGTTGAAATATCCAAATAATCAATATTTACTAATTGTTCAAAATTTTGGGGTAACTTTTCAAGTTGATTAATTGATAGATCAAGTTTTGATAGCTGAAGGAGTGATACAAAATTTTCAGACAGTGTAGCCAGTTTATTATTAGACAAATTAAGATTTGAAAGAGATACTTGATTCCCAAAAGTTTCAGGTAGTCTGAGCAATTGGTTATTAGACAAATTAAGCTCAACAAGATTCTGAAAATTTCCAAAGCTATCTGCTAAATAGATCAATTGGTTTTTAGATAAATCAAGTTTTTCAAGTTGCTGAAAATTTTCAAAGCTTTTAGGTAGATCTACCAATTGATTATTTGATAAATATAGCTCATCAAGATTAATAAAATTTCCAAAACTGTTTGGGAGACTCCTCAATTCGTTATTAGATAGATCAAGACATAAAAGTTCCTGAGCATTTTCAAAGCTTTTAGGTACGCTTACCAATTGATTATTTGATAAATAAAGCCAATAAAGGTTAATAAGATTTCCAAAACTGTCTGGGAGACTTCTCAATTGATTATTGACTAAATAGAGCAACATAAGTTTTTTACAATTTCCAAAACTATCAGGCAGAGTGATCAATTGGTTATTGTCTAAAAATAACCAAATGAGATTTTGAAGATATCCAAAACTATCAGGCAGACTTTTCAATTGGTTATTGTTTATATATAGATGAAGGAGTTTAGTAAGATATCCAAAATTTTCAGGGAGACTACTCAATTTGTTATTGTTTAAATCTATGGTATAAAGACTAATAAGATTTCCAAAACTCTCAGGTAGACTGCTCAATTGGTTACCAGATAAATAAAGACTTGAAAGAGATTGAAGATCTCCAAAACTCTCAGGTAGACTGCTCAATTGGTTGCCAGATAAATCAAGATATGAAAGAGATTGAAGATCTCCAAAACTCTCAGGTAGACTGCTCAATTGGTTACCAGGTAAATTAAGACCTGAAAGATTCTGAAGACTGTTAATAGAAGGTAATATATCACCATTTAGATCATTATTTTCTATTGATAGTCCTATGATGTGCTTTTCACTTACATCGCAATCTACCCCAAACCATGAGCATTCAGTTCCATGTTGGCCCAGCCAGTTTTCACTATTTTTCCAATTAGCACCATCTGTACTGTTATATAAGTCAATCAAAGCCTTACGCTCTGATTCTGAAATCATAATTGGAAACACATTTATTCTGCCATTATTAATTTTCCAGTTGGGTACTGATGCTGAAATTGTGACAGACTGCGCAACACTTAATTCATTAATTGTAAATATAAAATTTACTTCTGAGAGCCCTTTGGGAACTTTGACACTTTCAGGAACAGTTATGATATTTTTTTCACTCGATATTAGTGGTATATCAACATCAAAGTCTACAGGTTGGGAGATTTGAATTATTCCTTGAACGTGTTGATCGCCTTCGGTTGCGCTATAAGGCAACACAATTGAAAGAACAGCAGATTCATTATCATCAATAATAAGATGATCAATCCCTGTATAATAATCAGGTGCTGATGCGATAATCTGAATACTGCTTGATATACTTAAAAGGCTGTCATCCACAATTGAAAAATCAAATTGCATATTATCTATTCCACCTGGAATTGTAATCGTTGATTGTATAACAGCTTTGTTAGAATCTGAGGTAGACAAATAAATACACATGTCTTTTTCCGGTGGTGGAATTGCTTGTAATAAACCTGTTACTTGCCCTATACCCTCAAACACTCTTTCAGGTACTTTAACTGTCATATACCTTTTAGCCCCCACAATATTCATGGATACATTAACAGCCTGACAGAAGCCATACCCCACTTTATCTTCGATCCACAAACGCCATATACCTTTTGCAGGCTCTCCATTAAAATTTGGAGAAGTCCAAATATCCTTTCTATTTACACAACCAGGAATAATAGCCATTTCTGTACCCGAAGGTGAGGCGACATGGAAGGATGATAAGTCTCTATCATTAATGGAGCATGAGTATTCACTGATTATCCATGTGAATTGAATTGACCATGTTCGAATTGGAAAATTCAATGCTACATCAACTTCTGTCCATTTTTTTTCATCCCAGGTGTTTGATTTATAAGTTGAAAGTTCCGGACTGTTGGCTAATGGTATGGTAAAATAATCAAATTCATTATCTCTTATTAAAATATTATATTGTTTTGATAAAAGATCACCGAGTCCCGATAATATTACGTAATTTTGAAATAGTCGTAATGTCGCTGAAACAACTACTTGTGATGAATAATTAAAAAGATTATCATCAATTATTGAAATATCAAAATTTATGGCATCCTTCATTATCCAGTTAACACTTTTATCAAAATTTAATGACCTTTGAAAAATTCAACCTTTTAAATTTTTTTGAGATGATCTGTAATAATTTGAGATTTTTTGTGTCTATATAAT
>PEAL01000111.1 GCA_002753725.1 Deltaproteobacteria bacterium | reverse complement strand
TGTCATTGGCTTTTTTTTTTTGCATAATGGTGACAAGGCCTTGCATGAGTAATGTCAATTGATAGGCATCATAATAGGAATAATTTTCTGTTTTATTTGTTGCACCTGCCAGTAACATCAGGGATTCATCCTGTAAAATCGGTACAATCAACTGTCGAACCACAGGAATGGATGTTTTATTTTTCACACTGGTATAAAAGACATTCTGAACATCGTTTTCAATACGATTGGTTCGAGTGAGCACAAGGTCTCGCCATTCCAAACTCTTGACATCTGGAAATGCCAGTTCATCGAATGTCTGATAGTTTAAATGACCATCGGTTTGTGACCAGATATGAATCGTTTTAGGCTGCTCGTCAGTATCAAAAAAGACAATAAAGCCCATTTCGCTATGACTGTGTTGAACGCTGGACTCCAGAGCGTATTGAATCAGTGTTGAAATGGATTCTTTAATCATCTGGTTCATGCTCAATAATTTTTTGGCTCTTGATTCTTCTGATTTTAATCGTTGGTTGGCTTCAGTAAGTTTAGCGGTCCGCTCAATAACCCGCTGCTCCAGTTCTTCGTTTAAGGCATAAACTTCCTTTTCAGCGCGTTTAAATTCTTTCATGGTTAGATGTAGCTTGGTAATCATGGTATTGAAAGCATCTTCAAGCAATTTGATTTCATTTTGACCGGTGGTATTGACTTGAATGCGGCATTCCGCCATATTGTTCCAGTTGAGCTTTTTGATGGATGATGTAAATTTAGCCAATGGTTTTCCCAAATGTACCCGTCCCACCCATAAAAAGAACACCCAAAGTGCAATGGTTTTGATAATTGAATTCACAATCAAAAAGATAAATCCCAGTTTAACTTTTCCCCAAACCACAGAATTGCTGGAATAGATCACCACTTTTCCAAGCCTGATTTCCTGGCCCCGGTCATTGGTATGTGACAGATCAAATTCATGCCAAAACAAAGATGAAAATAACTTCTGATGGGCTTCAACCGTTTGATAGTGTCCCAGGTCATCAATTTTTATGTATTCACCATCTTTATCCACAAAGGTTCCTGCTGCACCAAATCGTCCCAAACTTTCATCATCAACAGCTTTCACACCAATGATGACAGGATGTTCGAGCATTCCTTTTAATACCGATTCCAAACGTTCCAAATCAAGTGTCCAAATGGTATCTTCAAGACCGGGTTTAAATGTTTTTTGCAATATTTTTAATTCGTCAATAACATTATTTTTGGTATGATAATACTCAACACCCATGTGAATGAGCGTTACAGTTAATGTGACAATAAAATATATGGTAAAGGTTATTTTTAATAACCGTGTAACAATTGAATGTTTTAGTGGAACAGTTTGGTAATTTTGCATAAGCCCTCTCTGAAAACGCTTTTATTTGCAACGAAAAAATGATACGAGCATCAAATACAATACAAGGACTCGTACTTGTGAGCCCTTAATAAAAGGAGTTAATATTTATGTCAGACGTTATTGTAAAACCCGAACGACCGGGCGGATTTCTTGATTTTTTACCCCCGGATTACCTTGCAAGAGAAAAAATGCTGCAAACCATTGAACAGGTTTTTCGATCTTTTGGATTTGATCCCATTGAAACACCGCGCATTGAATTCAAAAAAACCCTTGCTGGTGAAACCAGTGATACGGGTAAAAATATATTTAATATCAAACATACCGATGATGACGAACCCCTGGCATTGCCATTTGATCATACAGTCCCCTTTGCTCGAATTTTAGCCGCCAACCCGTATGATGCCCGATCCAAAACCGGTATTCGCCTGCCCTGGCGTCGGATGGTTGTTGGCCCTGTGTTTCGTGCAGATAATCCACAGCATGGGCGCTTTCGTCAATTTTATCAATTTGATGCTGATATTGCCGGTGCAACATCCATGATGGCGGATGCTGAAATTATTGCATTAATGGTTCAAACAATGCAATCTTTAAACGTTACGAATTTTCGGATTCGTTTGAACAATCGGAAAATTTTAAATGGTCTATCTGTCTTATGCAAAATTAATGACCGCCAGGCAGTTTCTCAAAAAAATATCATACAGGAAATGATGCGGATTTTGGATAAACTTGATAAAATCGGCAAACATTCGGTTATTAAAGAACTGCGGCGTCCGCCCGATACCCCTGACGATCCTGCGCCTTATCTTTCTGATGATGCGGTTTCTAAAATAATTTCATTCCTGGAAATTCAAGGCTCAAACACTGAAAAAATTGAAGCCTGTCGCCAGGTATTCAATGATATCCCCATTGCAATGGAAGGGATTGCTGAGCTGGAAGAAATTTTGACTTATCTTGATGCCATGCAAATCCCATTAAACACGATTCACATTGATTTTTCAATCGCCAGAGGTCTGGATTATTATACAGGCCCTGTTATGGAGATGGAACTTCTTGATGCGCCCAAATTTGGCTCCGTTTTCTCCGGTGGAAGATATAACAACCTGGTCAGCCGTTTTACAGGAAAAGAATTGCCCGCAGTGGGAGCATCCATTGGCGTCGATCGACTGTTTGCCGCACTGGACGCTTTAAAAGCCATTGACCGATCAAAGCAAACCGTCACTGATGTAATGATTATCCGCATTGCAAAAGATCATGATACAGATTATTTACGCCTGGCACAAACCCTTAGAAAAGCAGGTATTCACACAGAAATCAGTCTGATTGAAGATACGACCTTCAAACGACAGTTCAATTTTGCTATCAGCCGTGGGGTTAAATTTGTTATCATTTGTGGTGAGGATGAGTTTGCAAAACAGATGGTTCAGGTAAAAAATTTGGACACACGAAAACAAGAAGAAGTGTCGGTTGACACACTGTTGGAGTATATGAAACAACAGTTTTAACCCACATCACAAATTTTGATTGATTCAACATTCGCTTATTCTTTCACTTTTTCAAAAACAAGGATTGTTCGCCATGAAATGGATTATTCGTCAATGCTTGCTCAGTGTCATCATTATTTTTGGAATGATCATTCCGCTCAAGGCGCAAAGCCTCGAATCAATACTAAAATCTGGCCAACTATCGGCGGCCTTTACTGAAAAATCCTATAACAGCATTCATCGTGATTTGGCAGAAGCTTTTGCCCGCTATCTGAATGTGACCCTAATTCCTGTCATTCTTCCTTGGAAAGAAATGTTATGTATTGAGGGACGTTTTCCTCCTGAAGTCATATCTAAACCAACAGTGATCTATGACCCAGATATTTTTCAGCAGTGCGATATTATCTGTAATTCAATCACCATTCTTCCCTGGCGGAAAAAAATCATGGATTTTGTTGAAACATTTAAAGTTACAGAATTATTGATTACCCCTGAAAAAAAATTATTACATCATATTCAGGATCTTCATGGCAAACGGATTACTTTTTTAGAGCAAAGCACCCTTGAGCAGAATCTCACCGCAATCAATCAAAACAGTGGTGGTGGTATTATTTTGATGCCCACAGAAAAAACCAGTGATGGCTACGAACTGATCATGAACGGCGGAGCTGATGGACTTATTCTGGATTCTGACAATGCCTTGCTTTTTTTAAAACAGCAAAAAGGGTTTGACGTTTCCTTTCCTGTAGGGCCTGCAATGAAAAGCGGTTGGGGGATTAGAAAGAAAAATCATGAACTTCAGCAAGAATTAAAAAATTTCTTTTCAGGGCTTTTTGAAACCGGTGAAATCAATCCTTATTTTGTTACGCATTTTGGTGTCAATTATGAAACCTATGACAAAATTGTTCAGGCACATGGTCAAAAAATAGAAACTGATCGACAGTGGACACGAGATCTGGATGATATCATCGCATCCAAAAAACTCATTATTGCTGTGCGGGAACGGCCCTTTGTTTATCAAAAACATGGAAAAATTCAATTCAACCATGCATTGGCACTGGCTTTTGCCAAAGAGCTGGGCGTAGAACCTGTACTGTATGAAATCCCAACGTTTTCAGATTACTGGAAAAATGAAAAGGGTGACATTGAAAAGCCGCAGTTCTTTAATAACCGAATGTTTAAAAATTTTGATATTGCCTGCGACGTGATCGAACCCTTGAACTGGCGAAAAAACAAAGTGGATATCCTTTCATTTTTTCCCCTGATCCAAACGGTTATTGCACAATCCAATACCCCCATCCATACCCTGGATGATTTAAAATTACTTCAAGGGGTGACATCCCGAAGCAGTACATATGAAGAACTTCTCAATTATCATGGCATGACGCAATATCATTATGCGCCAGTATCCTATTTTATTGAAGAGATCCTGTCGGGTAAAGCCGATTATGCAATCGTTGAAAATGGTTTTTTTTATACACGGGAACATCCTGATATCCAAATAAAACTTGTTATCGGAAAAATAAAGGAACGTGGATGGGCCATCAAAAAAAATCATCCAAAACTAAAACACAAACTTTTCGAATTTTTTGAAAAAACATCATCCGATGGTCGTCTGGATAAGCTTCTGACAGATCAAACGGGTATCAGTCTCAAAGAAATGAAAAAATTTACCCGAAGGTTTCATTGGAAATACCAGATGGGTAATTTCTCATTTATCAACTACACAAAAGATGACGGCCTGCCTCAGGAACATATCCAGTCGATTTTTCAAGATCAGGATGGTTTAATGTGGTTCGGCACCAGTACCGGCGTGGTTCGATATAATGGTAAACACATGAAACTCATGGATGTGACCGATGGGTTAATTGGCACCAGTGTGATGGATATTCATCAGGATCATGATGGGGTTATTTATTTGGGAACGTCAAATGGGCTGTCTATGATTCATGACGATAAGATCGATAGTGCTTTCCATGGATCAGAAATCAGAAAAATTCTGGTGGATGCCAAAAATAATAAATGGCTGTTAGGCGACGATCTTTTTCTTTATTCCCAAAAACAAACCATTACAGATATCACGGCTAACCATCAGCAATTAAAAAATAAGATTTTGGACATCTCATTGCAAAAAGATGACTCTGGAATAGTCCTTGGCACAACCAATGGAACCTATCTCCTGGATGATCAACTTCATTTAAAAAAGAAAAATGATACCAGCAGTCATGCGATTTGTACAGCATCTGATGGCAGCATCTGGATGGCCTCTGAAGATCAAATACTTGTGGATACCGGAGATAAGCTTGTCCTGGCCAATCACCGCTTAAATCTGGAAAACACCCACATTAAACAAATCAAACGTCTTAGAGATGGCTCTTTGTATATGTTTTCTGATTCAAAAATTATTGAGGTGATCTCTCTCAACCAGGATGCAATCATTTATGATCCGAATATCGGCGTGCTACCGGCAACATTGTTAAGCCTTTTTCAAGACAATGAGTATAACATGTGGCTTGGTTTTATGGGGGGAATTCAAAAGTTGACCAATATTAGCTTGAGATCTTTTTTTCCGGAAAGGATCAATTCTGAAATCAATCATTTTTTTCAGGATCAGAAAAACCGCATCTGGATCAGTGGATCGAACGGTGTCTATTTTTTCAAAGACACACTGGTGGATATGACCCCTCGTCTTAATGTCAGTGAACGAAAATGTTATGTTGCCAATGATGATGAGCATATTTTAATAGCCAATATTTCAGGCTTGTATGAATTTGATCAAGACTTGCAGTTGATCCATCATCAACGATTTCATCCCCCCTTGTTTTATCTGAAAAATATGTGTGTCAGCCCTCAAAAAGAAATTTTTTTAATGACCTCCCGAAACAGTATTTATTACTTGAAGAACATAAATAGCGAGCCAGTTGAGATCAAAAATCAATATACACGGTTGACCGATATGCTCATCAATCATCAAGGGCAAATGATTGGTGGAAACGCTGAAGGATTGATTCGATTTGATATCAACACCTTTGTCCAGGAAGCACGGCTCAACGTACACGTAAAAGCACTTCATTCTGATGGCGAACGGTTGTGGTTGGGAACGGATAAAGGTTTTGGTGTGTTTGAAAACAATACGTTGTCTATGATTTCTTCCTTAAATCAAGTAATGGTGTATGCCATTTCACCTGAAAAAAATGGCCCTCGACTCTACCTGGGAACCGATAATGGATTCATTTGTTTTAATACTCAAACCCGGGAAAATGAATTTTCTATAGACCAGCGGGATGGCATGCCGGTGAATCGTGTGTCTTTAAATGGATTGTTTGTTGATCGGGACAATATTTTATGGGTGGGAACCTATCAGGGCATTTCTCTGTTTGATATCACCAAACGCGAAACCATGAAATTTAAACCCCGGTGTCATATTGAACAACTCTATATCAACGGTCAAAAAGTCTCTCATTCATTACAGATGATCTCCCAAAACGCGCCAATGATACTTGCATGGAATGAAAATAACCTGTTATTTGATTTGGTTGGCCTTTCATTCAAAGATGAACATTCCATCCGGTATGATTATTATATGCGAGGCCTGACCGACTATTATCAAACATCTGAACACACGAGCTCCCCCAGGGTTGTTTATCACAATCTGCAATCGGGGAAATATGATTTTCATTATCGTGCAAAAGGAAAAGATAATATTTGGAGCGATTACAAAGCCTTTTTTTTTATTATCCAAAAACCCTTCTGGAAAACCATTCAGTTTTATATGGTCATCAGTGTTTTATTGATCACAATGGCCTGGTCCTGCATGATTTCTTACGCCAAAATTCGTTTACGAAAAACTCAAAAATTAGCGGAAATGCTTAAGAACAAAGTCAAAGAGCGTACCTATCAGTTGGAAATCATCAATAAAGAACTCACACAACTCAATGCAGAAAAAGACCGATTTTTTACAATCATTTCTCAAGATTTGAGAAATCCTTTCAGCGTATTGATGGGCCTGTCTGATCTTTTGGAAAGCTATTTTGAATCCCTGGATGATTCAGAAAAGAAAACGTATATTCACGATATTTATGAAACAACAGCATTGCTCAATAAAATGCTGGAAAATCTTCAACGATGGTCTGAAATTCAAAGCGGTCGAATGACCATTGAGCAATCCCATTTTCATCTGTCGGACGTTCTTCAGGAACATGTTCGTATTTTTGAACACAATGGAAAAAACAAAAATGTTTCCATTTTAAATACTGTTGAAAAGGATCTCACCATTTATGCAGATGCCAATCTGTTAATGATTCTTGTGGAACACTTACTGTCAAATGCAATCAAATATAGCTTACCAGAAACCAATGTGACACTTTCAGCAGAAAGAAAGGGCGATCAAATTGAGCTGTGCATTATGGATGAAGGGGTTGGTATTGAAAAAGAATTTATCGACAAACTGTTTCGTATTGATCACTATCACGTAACGCCTGGAACAGCCAATGAAAAAGGCACTGGATTGGGCTTGCTGATCTGTAAGGTTATTGTTGAAAAAAATGGTGGTACGATTCTGGTCACTAGCGAAAAGGGGAAAGGGTGTACGGTGACGGTATCATTACCATCAAGGGATTCTCAGCCCGTTGGAGTCCCAAAGCTTTAGCTTTGGGAGTTACAGAAAAACAACGCATTGAAAATCTAAGGAAGTCCCAAAGCTAAAGCTTTAGGACTTCACTATTCATCGAATTAAGGATCGTGTCTCCGAAATTAAAATGGGGAACTTATTTTTAGAGCATTCCTTAACAATTAACAATTATTGTGTATCATTCCCGTTCAATAATTTTTATCCCCACGACCGAAATTCTTGAAATATCTTCAATCTCTGAAATCTCTAATCCCACCGGTACAACAAAGACAGCAATCTTTTTCGCCAGATGATCTTGTGGTTCTGTTGTTATGTCGCATGAAAACGAACCATCGTCCTTAACCCACATCGATTCTTGTCGATGCTTCCCCGGTTTTATACGCCATTGATCATTGACATATATGGCGACCTGAACCGCATATTGACTTGAATCAAATGGAAAAACTCGGCCCTCAAGGTTTTTCAGGCGATTTCCTATGGGCGGGAGATCTGTGATGTCTATGGTCATAAAAGATTGACCGGTTAGAAGGTTTTCCGCAGTATCCTGAACCTTGTCTGCATTCTTATGAGACAGAACATTGTCCTGAGCCCCCAGGCCTGAAAACAATTGAGTGAACGTATTATCCGAGGGTGCAGAGGACCGTGAAACACTATGGGCAAGCACTGACCTAGTATCATTGGATGTTGTTTGCCCAAAAATGTATACCGCACCGGCCATGCTTCCTTTTTCATCATGACCATAGGCCCCCATAATGACCCCTCGGTCGCTGATGGAAACATCATACCCAAAATAGTCATAGGATTGGCCTTCGCTGGCAATGTATTTCTTTTGAAATTCCCACTGACTTTGATTGAATGCGTAGAGATACGCTGATCCAGAGGATGGGCCTTTGTCATCATCACCATAGGCTCCGATGATCATACGCGTTCCTTGTAAATCCAGGGAAAAGCCAAAATAATCATTGGTTGAGCCGTCATTGGGTACGATCTTACTATGATAATTCCAGTTACCTTTATCATATTGATAAATATAAACACTTCCCACATTCATGCCTTTGGCGTCGCTTCGGTAGGAACCGATGGCCGCATATTCTCCAGATATGGCAACATCGTAACCAAAATAATCATTGGATTTTCCATCATTGGCCACCAGTCGGGTCTGTTTGACCCATGTATTTTTATCATATTTAAAGATAATGGCTGTTCCGGAACTGTCTCCCTTGTCATCATCCCGATAAGCACCAATAATGGCATAGTTGCCTGAAATCGCCACTGAAAAACCAAACAGATCGTTACGTTCACCAAGTTCATCGATGAGTTTTTGGTGTTGCGTCCAGGTCTTTCCCTCTCGTTTAAAGATATACGCTGATCCAGACATACTGCCTTTGTCATCATCACCATATGCACCAATGATAGCAAAATCACCATCAATATCAACGGCATAGCCAAAATAATCATTGGCAACGGCATCATCGGCAAGCAATTTTTGTTGTGTTGTCCATCCCTGACTGGATAATTGATAAATATAGGCGGCCCCGGCTTTACTCCCTTTATCATCTTTACCATAGGCCCCCAAAATAGCATCTGTATTTGAGATAGCCACCGAACAACCAAAATAATCATTGACATCACCATCTTCAGGAAGAATTTTTTGTTCTTTGACCCAGGTTTGGCCGTTGAATCGGATCATATACGCAGCGCCAGCATTTCCGCCTTTTTCATCATCACCATTGGCACCGGCAATGGCATAATCTCCCCATATGGCGACCGCACGGCCCAGGTTGTCATTTTTTTCACACTCAAGGGGAATAATTTTATTTTCTTCAGGCGGGATAGGATTGTAATTCCAGAGTTTTTGAAGTTCATAATAAATGCTTCGGGGTTTCATTTGATCTATATTTTTTCCATTTTTCAATGTCCGCATGATTCCCCACCACTCTTCGTTGGCATAACTATCAGGATGCGCATTGGTTGCATATCCACAGAAACCATGATGTTCGGGATCATTATCCTTGCAAAGGGGATCGGTGGCATGTTTGCCTTTCCACCATTCATCTGAATAGGCCATAATACTCCCGCCCACACACAGGGTTTTGTTTTGATCGATTTCTGCCCACAAGGCGCGTGCATATTCCTCTTGATCGGACAGGCCATCGGCTTCGTATTCTCGTTGCGTTTTGTTATCCAGTGCATCGATGCCAAATTCCAGGATGATCAGGGGTTTTTGGCTGGCCCCTGCATAGGATGTAAACACATCACCAAAAGATGAACCTCTGTAAATATTGGCCCCCCAAACAGAAAGGTCGGTCATGCTTGAATCATACAGCTTGATGGTATTGATCAGGTTTTCATCCATTAAAGCGGTGGTGACAGGATGATATGTCCGCCCTTCAAGCAATCGGGATGCTTTTGCCATGTCATTGATCAAACTGAACAGATTTTCAGAATCACTGCCATACATCCAATCTGCATTCAATTCATTACCAATGCACCACATCAATATTGCCGGATGATTCATGTGAATGCGAACCATGTCCAGAAAATTTTGCTTGATGGCATCACGCTGGTTTGATGGATCCTTGGGGTCAATATTCAAGCCACTGTTGATCCAAAACCCGACGACAACATAAATGGGATCAACACCATCGTTATAAGCCGTGTCCAGAAAATTCATGTGATCGGCTGTTGGCTGCCATCCCCACAGGCGAATGGTATTGCTTCCCATGATGCGTAATAAGGGAAGATCCCGTTGATAAATGGCTTGATGCCCTGATGTAAAATAATCACCATAAGGCGCATGAACTTCCGGATCTTGGCCAATGGGCGTCGGGGCATATCCCACACCTTTGACTTGAAACAAAACATCATTCACAGAAATACTCTGCCCCATGACAAGGATTCGTGAAGCAGCTCTTGAGGTCACGTTCACAGAAACATCGGTCAGTTCTGTTTCAATATCCCCCGACTCACCAGTCGCACGGACACATATGGAGTAGGCACCTGATGTTGCAGGAACGGTCCATTCATATCGCCAGTCATTGGTTCCTGATGCCAGGTTCCAGGTGTTTCCGCCATCAAAGGAGATCTCTACACGGACAACGGTTTCAAGCTCAGTGGCTTTTGCTGTGCCGGTAATGGGGAATGTTTTTGAATAAATGTGATCTCCTGATTGTGGGGTCACGATGGTGGATTGCAGTTGCGGGGGCTGAGATTGTCCCTTGACAATCAAACGCACCGGTATATCAATGGGATTGTGCGATTTATCATTGCTGTTGATGGTCAACACCGCATTGTATTCACCTTGCTGAACCTCTTTTGCCGTGGCATGAACAGTGACCGATTCTGTTGCATTGGATGCAACAATACCCGATGTGGGATCTGTGGACAACCACGCGCATGGATTGTTTTGAAAACGGATGGCATGCAAGTCATGCAGATAGTCATTGTTAAATGCCACCTGAACGCCTTCAGTACCTTGTTTGCTTTCAATGCCAATAGTTGCGGTGTCTGTTTTAAAACCATCTCTGAAATGGTGATATTGGAAGATAATGCTGCCATCATCGTGAAGAACCACCTGAGCAGTTAGAGTTCCAGACGTTCCAAACTGACCATAATCAAGAAAGGATATAATGAGTTTGTCATTGATGGTTTTGTAGTAAACAGCCCCTTCTCTGGGCATTAAATCATCCCAGAACCAGGCCAGGATATTATCGGGCGAACGTGTTTCAGGTATGGGCTTGTTTATACGTTCTGTCAGCCCAATATTCGAACCAAAGGCAATAAATCCATTGGAAGACACATAAAATGTGGTGTAGGTTTCACCATAAAAATCAAATGAAAATCCAATGGAAAAAGGGCCGGCAAAGCCATCATCTTTAAGATCGGCAATTTTTTTTCCGGTTTTGGAAATATCCACCCAGTCAAACATTGGCCCACCGGTCATATCGGAATCCATCCATGAATAGCCAGATTTTGCACCGGGGCCACAGGAGGCTGTCATGTTCCAGACAAGAGGTTCACTGCCCTGATTCATGATGGTCATTTTTTGGTGGGAGTCTTCATTTTCCATGAGTTCAAAAACAAATCTTTCAGGTTCAACATCAATGATCGGGCTGGATGCAACAACGTCTAACTCCACGGGAATGACAATTTCAGAAAAAAGGATATCATCAGACAGAATGGTCAAATTGCATTGATAGTGATCCTGTGACAAATATGCGGTGTCCGCACCAATGGATACATCAATACTTTCTCCCGGGCCAATGCGACCGGATGGCGTTTGAAATATTTTTAACCATGAACATCGATTGGGTTCAAATCGAATGGCCAGTTGTTCAGACAAATAATTGATATTAAAAGCAACCTCAAGACCATCAGAGCCATCGGCATTTTCGATGCCCACTGTGCAGGAATTTCGATTAAAACCATCGGTAAAAGATTTGTATTGAAGCAGAATCAATCCGGTTTTATCAATAATGATCTGGCAGGTGGCTGTTCCTGTATAGCCGTATCGTCCCATTTTTTCGAATTGAACGATCAACCGGTCCCCTTGTGTTCGATAATAAATCGTGCTGCCAGCCCCTTCCAGGGAAAGGTCATCCCACAGGCAGGCAATGAGATTCTGCGGGGTTTTGTTTCCAGGCACAGGCATATTGCTATGGCTGGCATAATCAGTTGTTGGGCCAAATCCAATAAAACCATTGGATGCAATATAAAATTGATCATATTTTTGTCCATAAAAGGGAAATGAAAAACCAATATCCAAGGGGGCGGAATAGTCATCATCTTTCATATCTGCAAGTTGTCGTCCGGATTTGGAAATGTCAGTCCAGTCATAGGTGGGGCCACCATCGGAAGTGCTGTCTGACCACATATACCCAAACAGATCCGGGCCGCCATAATGATTTCCCACAGACTCTCCCACACGAAAATCAATTTCATCTTTATCAATGGGGATATAATATTCTGAAGGATACATGTCTCGTGATATGGGCATTCCCATGACATTCATTCGCCAGGAAAGATCAGTGTTTCCCTGGTTCGCAATGGTAAGCATGTCTTTTTTTACTTTTCCTTTTTCAACAACAAAATTGAATCGGTCAGGATGTACACTGATTTTCGGTGATGTGATCTGTACTGGAATGGTCAAGACCAGGGGGTTGGGATAATTCAAAGCATTATGATTCACGGTCATTTCCACTTCATATTGACCATAAGGTAAATTTTTAGCGGTATACATCAAGGCGATGGCTTGAACCGAACCGGCATCGATGACACCACTCATCCTCTCTGAAACAACAATATCCGGGTAGGTTTGATGATTATCCGAAGGTGTGATGGGGCGTGCATCGGAAATATCCAGGGCAAACAGTAGTTTTCCGCAGCCATGATTTTGAAGGAGAAAAGATTCTGTTCTTGATTGGCCTGATGGCAACTGAACGGTTTGAAATTCGGAAAAAGAAAGAATGGGAACATCCGTGGAAAACGTTTGATCATTGCCATAAGTGGCGCCATCCTGATTTTCTGCAACCAGTCGAAAATGATAGCTTGTTTCTGAAACAAGATTCACAAGAGAGCTATTGACAGATACCTGATCCCATGAATTACCGGCGTTAATATGCGCAGTTTGCATGCCATACGTTTGAGAGGTTCCATATTCAAAATATGCTGTTGTGGGAAGGCCATTGGGGTAAACAGCGCCATTGAACATGGCTGTTTGACAGGTAACTTTACTGGCAGAACCTGTATGAACAATGGGTTGAAGGTTTTGCGTCAAAGAAAAATTCATCGCCATCGTTTTTTGTTTTATGACGCGAATATTTTGAACCAACATCGTTTTATAGCGAGCTGCCAAAACAGCAATATCATACGTGCCCTCAGGTATAAAAGAAAATCGGTAATAGCCATTGGGTTCACTGTATGTAATAAAATTACCTGCTTCAACTCTGGCATTGGCAATGGATTCACCTGTTTTTTTATCGGTAATTTTACCATGAAGGACCCCCGTTGGAATCGTGTCTGCTTCTTCTGCCAGACATATGGGTAAACAGTTCATAAAAAAGACAGCTGTAAAAATTAAAATAAGGGTTTGGGTTTTTAACGGTGATAGTGGATGTGTGTTCATTCTTTTCTCCTTGTAAAACAATATTTATCTTTTTGAATTGGCAGGTTTATATTAAATGTAAATTTGTTTGTCAAAGCATATCAATTCAGTTGGTATGACCATCGTTTCCAGATGATATATAATGCGGGAATAATTAAAAGCGTTAAAACCGTTGAAGAGCACCTTCGATAATGGCCTGATGAAGATCAGTCAATGTTTTTATTTGATTCTGTTGACATTTTCGCTTGAAAACATCATCCAGATAAACCAGCATGACCACGCCAGTTTCAGCCGCAAGTCCTGCCAGTGCAATAAACCCAACGACAACAGCCACAGAAATATTATAGTTCAGAAAAAAGAGCAACCATACTCCGCCCACAAGAGCAAAAGGCAGACTGATCATGACGGGCGCATTCCCAAAAAGTCGGACATTTTAGATTTATTTGTATCTGAAAGGGCGAATGAATATAGCCCAGGGCGAAGCCCATAGCCGTCAGGCTAAAAATAATTTT
>PEAL01000008.1 GCA_002753725.1 Deltaproteobacteria bacterium | reverse complement strand
TGTTTTATTGAGGTGTTGTCGGGGACTTTTTGAATACAGACCTTGTAGACCTATGCGACCGAAAGGACACGTCTTTTACGGCCATCTCCTCGCTTTGGTGTTCTATATTTTCAATCTCCTTCAATAACTCCGATTTTTTTATCACCCATTTATCATACTTTTTGGGATCTTCCTCTGTCACGGGGTGATCGCTTACTTATCAGGCGCGGATGTTGCCTTGCATAAGAACTAAATCGCCCAATTGAGCATTAGAAAGCCTTGCCATCATTGTACACTTAATTCTCAAGATAAAAAACATTTTCCTGGTAGCGGCATCAAGCAGTGTTTCAAAATTTCCCTGTCCTTTAGATATAATAATATCTGATGTTTCAAAGAGCTTTCTGAATTCACTCGACGTTTCCTCAAGAATTGTTCCAGGATAAACACTTCCGGAAGAAACAACTGTCGCCACCTTGTCAAGCCCGACGTCGAGGGCATCATTAAGCACAGCGTCGTTGATAATCGGTTTTTCTCTCAATGCGCAAATAATATCTAATGAGGAAAAAGCCTTCTTTATCTCCTCAATGAAAATCTTGTCTAAAACAATCTCTCCTGAATTATCACAGATATATAATAAAACACTTGCCGTTGAAAGGTGTTTGTAAAATTCATCATAGTCATAAATTCCAAATCCACGTTGATCAATTGAGTCAAGCTCTTTTTCAATGTCAAGATCAGCATGATTCTTTGCTCCAAAATCAATAATATTGCCGGCAGCGGCGATTTTCAAGGCTGTTTGAAGGGGAGAACTGGATGCCCTAATCATTGTGTTAAACCTCTGATAATAATCTAAAGCAACAGTGTTGGAGTGTGTCTTTATTGCTCTATATGGATCAAAATCGTCTGGTTTGTTCATCATGTTTATTACTGTATCGGTAGCTTTCCTTATAACGTGTTGAACAACAATACCATCACCATGAGTTTCCAATAAATACTGCATCAGCTTTTCAAAAAAATTCTTTTTATCCGCCTCATTCAATTCCATAAGTGTTGCGATAGATAAAAGCTGTTGAAATATACATGGATAACATTCGGTTGAAATATGTTTATTTTTTGCTTTCATGAATGATTAATCTCCATTTCATCCAGATATGTGACCACCCATTTTGGCTTGGGCTCTATGTGATGGTCAAATTTAAAGATTTGCGACTCCAGTGATTAATGCGCCCTTGTGTAGAAAGTCAAGGAATTTTAGAGCCCCTGAATATAAAAATATTTATCAAATTTCTTGAAATCATCACAAACGAAGTCTACAATACAACTTTTGGTTCCTTAGATTCATTGTGAAAGAGAAGGAAAAAACATGCCAGACAGTACATTAAAAAAAACTTCAGGCCGAAATAGTGTCATCATTCGAAAACTCAAACTATTGGAAGACAAACTTGCTGAAATTCGTTCGTGGGAAATTCATTCTTTTTATGAATTTCAAACAAATACATTATTGCGTTATGCCGTTGAACGTATTTTACAGGTATGCGTTGAAATCATTATTGACATCGGGATGAGAATGATTGCATTAGAAAAAAAATTACCAACAGAAAATGCATCAGAAATGCTGTCCACTCTCGAAAAAATGGGGGTTATTTCTAAAAACAATCCATATCATAAAATGGTTCAATTCAGAAACTTTATTGTTCATCGATATGAATATGTCGATGCTGAAATACTGTATGGTATTATTAAGAAAGAACTCACAGACTTTGACCTGTTTTGTGAAGAAATTAAAAAGTATCAGTCTTTAAATAATATGGAGTAATATCAGGATGAGTTTTTTACGTCGAGAAGAATATAAGAGAAGGGGATTTCGAAAAAATCAGGTTCCTTTTTCTATTGATGACATGGCGGCTGAACTTCAAAAAAAAAGTCCTGTGGTTTTTTTTGCCTTCTTGTTTGGTTCTGCCCAAAATGGCATTGTTCCATCGGGTGGAGATATTGATATTGCAGCATATTTTAGCGACAAAAAAAAGTCAGACTGGGATACCATTAGCCATACAATAAGTATTGTTGAGTCCTTTTTAAATCATCAGGCAGAATGTGATATCATTGTTTTGAACAACGCCAGTCTTTATCTAAAAAATGAAGCCATAAAAGGCATCTGCTTATTTGTCAGGCCCGAATATGAGGATCTCTATTGCGATGTACTCATAAAAACACAGTATGAAATGGAAGAAGCACAATTTTTTAGAACAAAATATGAACAATATAAAGGGAATAACGGGGATGACCTTAAATCCTGGATTCATTAAACAAATTTTTTAAAATCATTACAGCACTGGATCGGTGAATTGTTTTTATCAAAAAAGAATGAACAATATTTATTTTTATGATATGTCTTAAAAAATTATTGAAAATTTTTATTTAAACTTGAGTATCGAAAGTTCTCTAAATTTTGTTGTAGAACCATTTACGCCAAAATTTAGAGTGCTTACGACTCTTGAGAATGAAACAAAAAATGATGAAAGTGAGGCAAACGTAATGACAAGAAAAGAATCTTGGTATGATCCCCCCTATAATCTTGTAGATATGGTTGAAAATTCTGCAAAAAAATTCCCGAATCGTAACAGTATTGGTATTCAAAAATCTGATGGAACATATCATTTTTTGACATACCGTCAGATCGGTGAGCGCGTTGACAATCTTCGCGGAGGATTGGCGCAATTGGGTGTAGAAAAAGGTGATGCGGTTGGTGTTATCGTAAAAAACAGTATTGAATGGGCGGTTGCTGCCTTTGCATCTTATGGAAGAGGTGCCCGATTTGTTCCCATGTACGAAAAAGAACGCGAACAGGTATGGCGGTATATCATTTCAGACAGCGGCCTAAAAGTATTGTTTGTTGTAGACAACAGCATATACGAAAAAGTAAAACACCTGGTTGATGAAATTGAATCCCTTGAAAAGATTATTGTCATCAATGGAGATGGCCCTGAAACAATGGAATCGCTGGAAAAATTGGGACAATCAAATCCCGTTGCATCCATCAAACCCCATTGGAGCGATATTGCTGCTATTGTTTACACATCTGGGACAACCGGAGATCCCAAAGGGGTGTTGTTGAGTCATGGCAATTTTACATCCAATATTCAGGCAGCTGCAAATGCATTTCCGACTTTGGATGAAAACACAATCAGTCTGTCCATTTTACCTTGGGCGCACTCTTTCGGACAAACAGGAGAGCTTTATCTGGGTATCTACCTGGGAGGAGCGACGGGTTTGATTGGATCGGTCGATACCATTGTGGAGGATTTACAAAAAGTCAAGCCCACCATTTTAATCGCTGTTCCCAGAATATTCAACCGTGTATATGATGGTATCCACCGGATGATGAAAGAAAAAGGCGGCATCTCTGAATTTTTGTTCAATCTCGCCAAAAGTGAAGCAAAAAAGAAGCGTGAAACAGGCAATGCCTCTATTTTGTATTATATTTTAGACCGAATTGTATTTTCAAAAATTCGTGCCAAGTTTGGTGGGCGTCTGAAATTGGCAATTACCGGCAGTGCGGTCATGAATCCAGAGATCGGAACGTTTTTCAGCGATATTGGCATCGCCACATACGATTGTTACGGCTTGACTGAAACATCTCCAGCAATGACAATCAACAGTCCTCTAAAACATCGTATTGGCAGTGTCGGACGTGCTATTGACAAGGTCACGGTTGTGATTGATAAAAGCATGACCGGTGAAAATTCAGAAGATGGTGAAATTGTTTGTCATGGTCCAAATGTTATGCAGGGCTATCACAATAAACCTGAACAAACCGCTAAAGTACTGATCGATGATCCTAAACTGGGCGTTGGATTTCGGACAGGAGACCGGGGAAAATTGGATAAAGATGGCTTCTTGTTCATTACCGGTCGATTTAAAGAAGAATACAAACTGGAAAATGGGAAATATGTTCATCCTGCCTCAATTGAGGAAGATATCAAACTCAATCCATATATTGCCAATGCGATGATATTTGGCGAGGGAAAACCTTTCAATGTGTGCTTGCTGGTACCGGATTTTGATTCTCTGAAATCGTTTATCGAAAGTATCGGTTGTGCTGGAAAGGCTCCCCAACAGCTTGTTCAGGAAACGGTTTTTGTTGATTTTGTTGAGAGTCAAGTTGTCGAACAATTGAAACCGCTTTATGGAGGATATGAAATTCCTCGAAAATTCCTGATTATTGACAATGATTTTTCTGTTGATAATGGTTTACTGACACAAACCATGAAACTCAGACGATTAAAAGTCATGGAAAAATACGGCGAACAACTTGTCACGCTTTTTGAAGAAGGAAAATAGTACACTGAATTTCTGATAACTATTTGTGAAATACTTCATAAAAATAAAAGAGAGATACACGAAAAATGCATCTCTCTTTTATTTCTCCTCCTCATAAATCTCACCGGACACCTGATCGGAATTGCAATCCTAAATAATTGTGTTTTTATATCGTTTTATACGAGAGTAATTATCCAACAGTTCGCTCATCCACAATGGGCGTGATAAACGTATATATATTTTTTTTAAATTCCAGTTTTTTATAGAAGGAGATTTGAAATGAAAGCCTTTTTTTTCTCATCCCTGACTGCTATTTCTTTATGTCTTTTTGGAAATTTTTTTCCCCAACCAGCGCATGCCAGTTTTATGGAACAAATATTGGTGCATACCAAAGCCATATCTTTGGGAAATTCGGTAACAGCCGACCCTCCTGGGCACATGGCGATCCATTATAATCCTGCCGGACTATCAAAAATGGACGAAGGTATCGTTTTAGGTCAGGGGTTTGCAGTGGTTCGATTAGAACGAACCTATAAATTCGAACCGGATTTAGAGTATAATGAAAATTTTAATCCCGGGGATGATTTTGTATCATATTCCAAAGGTTTTGTTCGAAACGGTCGAATTTATCTTCCATTTGCAGGGGCAATTAATTTACCTGTATTGGTTGCTCCGGTTCCTTCAGGCATGTCTTTTCGTCAAGCATGTTCCAAATGGACCTTTGCCAATGGCATTTATGCCCCATTCGCAGGGGGATTTGAACATAGCCATGAAGAATCTGAGCGGTTTCAGGGAGAAGAAGTGTACTTGCAACATTTGATGTACGCCTCACCATCAGTGAGTTATCAGGTCAATGATCAGTTATCTGTGGGCGTATCTTTTGGTTTTGGCCAAACTGCCATGGGGGCATTGACTGATGTTCGTTCACCGGCACTGGTTGATTTATTAAAAAAAAATCAAAGAATCATCAGCCCACCGTTTAATGTTCCTATCAATATCTTTGATAAAGTTGCTGATATGGAATTTGATGTTCGGGATGATTTTACGCCATCATTTAATTTCGGTGTTCTTTTCAGCCCTTACAACTGGTTAAGTCTGGGAGCTGTTTATCAGAGTCCTATCAAGGTTGATTTAGTGGGCCGGTATACATTTGAATACAGTGATACCATTGTAAAATTGCTGGATTGGTTGAAATATCAACAAACATTGAATTGGGAAAAATCTCATATCAATAAACAAAAAGAACATGGAAGGCTTGAAATGGTTGACTTTGAATTTCCACAGCGCGTTCAACTGGGTGTGATGGTAAAGCCTTTTAAACGGTTAAAAGTGATGGTGGATGCACATTGGACAGACTGGTCATCGACGAAAGCCTACACAATGAAATTTGATCAGAAAGTACAGGTATTGATGCTGGCCAAAATACTCAATACTTACAGCGAACCAGCAAATACACTGGTTTATCCTAAAGAATTCGACAGTCCCTGGCATTTCAGTATTGGATTGGAATATCAACTGTTGGACTGGTTGTCTGCTCGTGTAGGGTTTGAAGACCGACAGACATGTGCCAAAGATGAATTGTTTGATCTGTTTTCGTTACCGGATGTGGAGATGTATGGTGCCGGATTTGGAATTCATTGGATGCAGGGCCTGGACATTGATTTAGGGCTGGGATATCTGACATACCACAATTATGTGGTCCCCAACAATACCAGCACCAATTTAAACAGCACAGGCAATAATCCAGTTTATAGCCCATTTGGGGGACAAAATTATGAAACAAGCTTTAATACATACGTTGCAACGATGAATGTTACCGTTTCATTTGATCTGTTAAAGGATTTTCTGGAACGTCAAATGATCTCATGGGGACTATATTAAAATTGAATAGGGCGTATCCAACAGATGGAGGAACCATTGATCATTGGATACGACCCCTTTCTTGTTCTTTACACTTTCTTTGCCGTCGATTTTCCAGACAAAAGCATGCCTTCGATAAATGGATCAATCACACCATCAAGCACACTGTTGACATTTCCAATATCCAGGTTAATGCGGTGGTCTTTTACCATCTGATAAGGATGCAGCACATAGGACCGAATTTGATTTCCCCAGGCAATATCTTCCTTGGCATTATGAATCGCATTCATTTCGTCTTCCTGCTTTTGTTTTTCACGCTGATGAATTCTTGCTTTCAATACTTTAAGAGCAATTTCTTTATTTCGATGCTGAGATTTTTCTTGTTGGCATTGAACCACAATACCGGTGGGAATATGGGTCACCCGAACAGCACTGCTCGTTTTATTGACATGCTGGCCACCAGCTCCACTGGCTCGAAATACATCAATGCGCAAATCTTTTTCCTCAATATCCACAATAATTTCTTGGGACAGCTCGGGAAAAACAAATACCGATGCAAAAGAGGTATGTCGTTTACCATTGGCATTAAAGGGTGAAATCCTGACCAGACGATGAATACCGGTTTCAGATTTTAAATATCCGAAAACATAGTCTCCATTGGCAGAAAAGGTGACACTTTTTATCCCCGCCTCATCGCCAGGCTGAAAATCAATTAATTTGGATTGATACTTATTCCGCTCAATCCATCGGGAATACATGCGAAACAGAATCTCCACCCAATCCTGGGCATCTGTTCCGCCGGCGCCTGCATTGATCGAGACAATGGCGTTGTTTCGATCGTTTTCTCCGCTCAACATATGTGTAATGGAAAAAGCGTTAATTTTTTTTTCCAGTTCAGTCAGTTCCTCTTGAATGCCATCAAAGGTATCAGCATCGTTTTCTTCTTCAGCCATCTCAAGCAGCATTTTATTATCATCGATTTCTTTGATCAATGCTGTCCATTGATCAATTGAGGCATTCAATAGTGTACGTTCCTTTAAAATCTCTGTTGATTGCTCCCGATGATCCCAAAATCCATCTTTGCTGATAATCGTTTCAATTTCCTCGAGCCGTTTTTTTTTATTTTCCAGGTCAAAGACAACCTCGTAAATTTTCCAGTTCGCCTCGTAATTCTGATAGTTTTGTTTTAACTTCGCCAAACATAAAATCTCTCCTTTTGTGTACATAATTAAACAATAAATTATAAAAATTTTTCCATCTTTTCAAAACCCTTTATATAGTCTGCTAGAGCATGAAACATACTCTTGCCTTGCAGTTGATATGTATCTGTTGTTGGATTAAAAGAAAGAAAGTTTTGCTTTACAAGTTCTGTTAATTCGTTTCTTAAATTTTCGTCATCATAGGTCTTATCTGATATTAAAGATATTAAGTGAATTTCCTTAAAAAAAATATTTATTGTTTGAACAGATAAAATCAGTTTAAACAATAAATATTTTTGTTTGTTCAGGCCGACATAATGATTGTACTTACCAATATTTATAGATATTTGCTTGTTTATTACAGACATCAGATCATCATCTGCTATTTTATTATTTTTTGCATGCTTAATTAACTTCCCTAAAATCAATGATATCTCCCACATGCTTCCACCAAAAAAAGTATAGAGGGTCAAAATTTGACGATCTGATAATTTATACGCTGAAATGCTGCTTTCTTTTTCAAGATTTTTCAACCAGTATATGATGTCCTTTTTTGATAAATAATCAACTTCAACAAAGTCAGATGTTTTTGTCAACTTGCTATCTTTATAAATTCTGTTCATAAAAAAGCCATCACTGCTTGAAATGATGACATGGCATAAATGAGACTCCTTTGTTAATGACACAAAAAAATTGAACAATTCTTTTAATAATTCTCTTTGGCCATTCATATAAATATTGTCTAAAGCTTGAAGTTCATCAATAATAATGACAGGTTGCCGGCCTTTTTTAATGATTTTAACAAGCTCTTTTTTCATGACAATAAAAGGGTCCAGGCTTTTATTGTCCAGACTTTTTACAATCTCTTTGGATAATTTAAAAACTTTTAAGTTATACTCTCTTTTGGCTTTAACGTCTTCTTTTGACTTTGAATAATCAATTTCAAAAAAAGCCTGAATAAAATCTTTATAATTACCAATCAAGATTTCTCTTAAATTGAAATGTTTGATATCATAATCTTTTGTGTTCATATAGCGTTCAATAAATTTCATAAGCAGGGTAGTTTTGCCACTACTTTTTGGCCCATACATAAAAAGGATATATTCAGGTCGTTGATGAATCCATTCATCTAACAATTCTAACTCATTTTTTCTATTAATAAAGGCAGGTTCTTTATTAAAAATAATTTGTTTCATCTTATATTTTCACCCTGTATTAAAAAAATAAGCGCTTCTATCACCTGTTCCCAAAATTTTAGCAGACAGACGTTATAAAACCTAAAAACAGATCAATTTTTGACACAGATTTATTCTTTGTTAATATTGTTTTACCTCAGCATATAAATTAATCAGCGCTTTACTTTTCAGTCTAAATTTAGTTCCGTGGTTGTGGCCAGTCCTTGCATCAAAATCTATATAAACATACCCATTTTGAATGGCGTTAATAAATTTATCTATATCAAGTGACTTTAACATGAAAATATCTTGATAGTGAAAATGTAATCTACCATCAATTTTTTTAGACTCTGCCTGTACAAAGAAACAATTATGTAACTTTGTTCCAACTTTATGAAATAAATCATCAAAGCCCCAATATGGTTGAGGATCTAACCTTTTATCAAAAACAGCATTTGCCCATTCATGGTGTGCCTCATTATCAATTTTTTGAGGTGAAAAATTGATTAAAACTTTTTTTTCATTCCTGTCAACTTTTACAGAGAATCCACGATTGCTATACATGTTAGCATTTATTGTCTGCCTGAAACTTTTTTCATTATCAGAATATTTGATTCCAGCCTCCTGGTGTTGCCATCCAAATTCTGGCAGCAAAATTGATGGTACAAATTTAAATGCACGAGGGGATGGTTCCATGTGGAATAATGTTATCAAGGATGTCGTTTCTTTTTTCTGCGCTTTCAACTCCCATTCTGCTGCATTTGGTAAAGGTAAATTGTTTTCATCAATGCCCAACAAATCTTCAAGTGTATTTCCAACGCCACCATCATTATTTTTCCTCATCGTTGGAATCCAACCTTTATTGCGAATTTCTTTCAACCTATTGATTATGCTTTTTTTTGTGTAAACTTCCATTTAATCTCCAAATAAATTATCAACATTCAAAATAATGATGATTGTTGGTGTACAACTTTTTTGTTCATAACAGATGATGGATTATCAAGTCTTTGTAATGCCATTTCACAGTATTCAGGTGAAATATCAATGCCAATAAAATTTTTCCCAAGGCGCTTAGCAGCCAATGCTGTTGTTCCTGATCCCATGAATGGATCAAGAATTATTTTAGCGTTTGTAGAGGAGATGATCCTTTCTATTAATGCAACAGGGAATGGTGCAGGATGTTTGTTTTTACTTTCTTGTCCAAATTCCCATATGTCACCATGAGCATTGGCTTTTTTCGCTAATTTAAATTTTGGTTTTGCTATTAGATAGATAACTTCATATGTTGGTAGAAAATACCCCGGGTTGAAATTGATGCCACCTTTTCTTTTCCAGATAATGATTTGCCGAACTGGAAATCCTAAAACAATATCATTCCTATCCTGTAACAATCCTGCTTGTACTCGCCATTTATGATTGTAAAATATAGCTCCATTTTCAGGAATAATACGCACCATTTCTGTTAAGCATTCTCTTTGCCATTGTACATAATCATCATGAGCCATATTATCATTATAATGAGAATAGCCATTTATCAATGCAGCATTTGACCACTTGCCACCTCTGCCATTTTTCATGCCGTTACCTGTTGAGTTTTTAAGATTATAGGGTGGAGAGGTCACTATTAAATCAACACTTTCATCTGGCAATTGCTTCATAATATCAACGGTATTACCACAAAGAAATTGGTTTATAAAATCATCCGGATAATCTAACTTTTTAGTTTCTATCATTTGCTTCCTCGTACACGCACCTTTTTTTGATATATAACAGCAGATTAAGAATAAACATAATCAATTTTTTTTTGTGAACACAACGTATCCATTTTTTATAACAATTGTTTAAACTATCATAACAGTTTTTTTTTCACAATATGAAAAAAGGGAAAGAAGCTTTAGGACTCCAGCCAAGGGACTTCAAATGGAAAGGTTCTTTAATCGCAATTCCTAAGTTTGATCAGTATAAATAAAAAATGTATTTTCAAAGAGCATTAAATTTTGATAAGATTTCCTCGATTTAATATGGTATTTTAATCATTTTTTTTAGGAGTCGTACATGAAAACAAAACTATTCCACTGCATTTTCTTTCTTTTGCTCGTCCATTCAGGATTGATCACTTCTCTGGATGCAGCCACTCCCCCGGTTATCACCATCATGACCCATGACAGTTTTGCGGTCAGCGAAGGCGTTTTAAAATTATTTGAAAAACAGTATCAGGCTCAGATCAAAATTCTAAAAATTGGAGATGCCGGAGCAGCTTTGACTCAAGCAATATTATCCAAAAACAATCCATTGGGCGATATTTTTTATGGCATAGACAATACCTATATGAGCAGAGCATTGAAAGCCAATATTTTTGAACCTTATCGTCCCGCCCTTTTAAGCAAAATACCGGACATTTTAAAAATAGATGTCACCAATAGAATGATACCGGTTGATTTTGGTGATGTTTGTCTGAACTATGATATTGAATGGTTTAATCAAAAAAAAATCCCCTTTCCAAAGGATTTGAGCGATTTGACACAACCGCAATACAAATCACTTTTGGTGGTTGAAAATCCTGCCATATCATCACCAGGCCTGGCCTTTTTGTTCACAACAGTGGGCCGATTCGGAGAATCAGGATACCTGGACTTCTGGAAACAATTGAGAGCCAACGATGTATATGTATCCAATGGATGGACCGATGCTTATTACGGCCAATTTTCAAGGGCAAAAGGAGGGACTCGGCCTATTGTGGTCAGTTATGGTGGCAGTCCGCCGGCTGAAGTTTTTTACAGCGAAAAAAAATTGAACCGTGCGCCAACGGCAGCCATGTTATCTTCAAAATCAGCATTTCGTCAGATAGAATTTGTTGGCATTCTTAAAGGTACAAAGCATCTAATGCTTGCCCAAAAGCTGGTGGATTTTATGCTGAGTCCTGAATTTCAAAAAGATATTCCCCTTCACATGTGGGTATATCCGGCAATGCCTGATACACCGCTCCCTGAAGTTTTTGTGAAATATGCCCAAAAAGCAAACGATCCAATCATACTATCTCCTGAAACGATCAGTCTTAATATGCAACAATGGATAGAAAAGTGGACAACTGAGGTATTGCATTGACATCACGGTTGCGCTATTTGTTGATCGTTCCACCCTTTATTTTTGTGGGTATATTTTTCTTTTATCCATTATTTAACATTTTTTGCATCAGTTTTTCAGACCCGGCTTCAAGGATTGTTGAAACGCTGCTAAAACTGTTGGAGACGCCCTATTTTAGGCAAGTACTCTGGTTCACCACCTGGCAGGCGGGGCTGTCAACACTGATAACCCTTATCATTGCTTTCCCAGGAGCATATGTCTTTTCGCAGTATCAGTTTCGAGGAAAATCGCTGATTCGTGCTTTAATGTTAATCCCATTTGTTTTGCCGACAATGGTTACCGCAGCAGCGTTTAAAGCATTACTGGGCTCCCGAGGCGTTATCAATACAGGGCTCATGTTTTTTTTGAATTTAGATCAGCCGCCGATTCATCTGGATCAAACAGTCTATTGTGTATTGATGGCGCATGTGTTTTATAACTATGCCATTGTTTTCCGATTGGTCAGCGGTTTTTGGGAGCGTTGCCCAAAAGATTTGCCAGAAGCCTCCCAAATGCTTGGCGCATCAGGATTGAAAACCTTTTTTAAGGTGACTCTCCCGATTCTGACACCTGTCATACTTGCAGCATCCCTGCTGGTTTTTGTTTTTTGTTTTACGAGTTTTGGCGTGATTCTGATACTCGGTGGCCCTCGATTGGCAACAATCGAAGTTGAAATTTATCGTCAGGCTGTCCATCTTTTCAATTTGCCCAGGGCAGCGGTAGTGTCCCTTATCCAAATAGTGTTCACTTTTATCTGTATGCGTGCGTATACCGAGATTGAAAGCCGATCCGGTGTTTCATTGATGCCAGAAATGACAGTCACACGCACATCCTTCTCAGGTCGTCCCCTAAAAAGTAATTTTTTTGTCTGGATAACAGTGGGTCTGCTGTTTTTTCTTTTGGGATCTCCTTTGATCGCTTTGTTTATCGAATCTATTTTGACAGAAAATGGTTTCAGCCTGAAATATTACATTGCTCTTTTCAACAATGACAGCCGATCGATTATGTTTGTTCCACCGCTGACAGCCATGATCAATTCCATTTTTTTTGCTCTGAGTACAACAGTAATGGCTGTTATCATGGGATGGTTTACCGCTGCCTTTCTTTACAGGGATACACAAGGAAAAGCGTCTGTGATCGATTCAATGTTTATGCTCCCCTTGTCAACATCCGCAGTTACCCTGGGATTTGGGTTCATCGTGGCATTTGATAGCCCGCCGCTGAATATTCGAACGTCTATTGCATTGCCAGTTTTTGCACATACGCTGATTGCGTATCCTTTTGTTATTCGAAGTTTATTGCCAGCCTGGCGAAGTATTCCTAAGTGTTTGCGGGAAGCTGCTGCCATCTCAGGTGCTTCTCCCTGGGAGGTTTGGTGTCATGTGGATTGGCCCATCTTGAAACGTGCTTTACTCGTGGGTGCTGTTTTTTCGTTTGCTGTCAGCATGGGAGAATTTGGTGCAACCGTTTTTATTGCGCGTCCTCAAACGCCAACAATGCCTTTGGCCATTTATCGATTTTTCAGTTTACCAGGAGCCATGAATTATGGACAGGCCATGGCAATGGCCTGTATTTTGATGGTTATCACTGCTCTTGGGGGTGTCGTTATTGAGAGAATGGCGCATTGAGCCTCAAAATAATCCGTTGACATTTATTGTGATTTATAGAAAAGTATGAAAACATATGATTGTCCAACGTTGGTATTTCATGGTATAAATAATGTTCCACTCCACGGAAAATGAACATCTAAAAAATGGCAAGCGGCAAGTTCACAATGGCGTTTGCAATTTTGAAATAAAAAGGGAAAAAACAGATGCTCACTGATGATAAAAGCAACCCCCCATCAGAAGCGATTAACAGAAATGTTAAAATACTTCTGGCTGAAGATGATTATTTGAACCGAAAATTTATTATCTATTTTTTAGAAAAGTCAGGATACAATGTTGACTATGCCACAAACGGACTGGAAGTATTAACCGCTTTAGAAGATAACACTTTTGATATAATATTGATGGATATTCATATGCCCCAAATGGATGGGATTGAAACCACCATGAAAATAAGACAATCTGAATCAAAACCCTTTCAGTACATTCCGATTATCGCTCTGACAGCTCATGCCCTGTCTATTGCTAAAGAAAAAGTTTTCAGTTCCGGTATGAATGATTTTGTTTCAAAACCTGTCAATCTTGATGAACTGTTGATAAAGATTGATACACTGCTTGCTAATCAGGGTGGAGTAAAGAATATACAACCATGTATTGATACAACGAGTGAAACATCGTCATACAAAGAGGATATCCAGCTTTTTATCGATACCACCATGTCTGATATGGAATTTTTAAAAGAAACATTGCAATCCTTTCCCATAGATGTTGACGAAAGACTGGGAAGACTTGAATCCGCCATTCATACAAAAAATACAAAAGAAATTGCTGTGGCAACCCACAAGTTTATTGCTTTGTTTTCATCAATTTTTATTGATTCTGCTTCCACAATCAGTCATAAATTACAAATTTTAGCAAGAGCAAATAAATTTGATCAATGTGAGCGTCTTTTTTTGCAATTAAAAAAATTGATGCTTGAAGTTGTTGACTACATCAATTCAATTAAGGTGGACTATGAACCATGAATACAACATTCTAATTATCGATGATGACCTGAAACCACTGAGAGGACATATCCGGCTGTTGCAATCAGAAGGCTATCGTGTCATGACCGCCGAGTCGGGCGAAAATGGTTTGAAAACAGCAATAGAAACGCCCCCTCACCTGATATTACTGGATATTCTCTTGCCAGATATTAAAGGTTTTGACGTTTGTAGAAAAATTAAAGCCAAAACAAATGCCAAAGCGCCTTACATTGTGATGTTATCAGCAGGAATGACAGGACCGCATAATTTTATCAAAGGATTTGAAGCGGGTGCGGATGACTATCTGACCAAACCCATTACCAAAGAGGTTTTATTGGCAAGAATCAATGCGGTTTTCAGAATGATAAAGGCAGAAATGGACCTGAAAAAAGCCAAAGAAGAAGCTGAGTCCGCCAATCATGCAAAAAGTATGTTTCTTGCCAACATGAGCCATGAAATACGTACTCCAATGAATGGTGTCATTGGTATGCTCAATATTGCTCTTGATACCCATCTATCCTATGAACAAAAGGATTGTATTGTATCTGCTAAACAAAGTGCAGAAGCCCTTTTAACGGTTATTAACGATATACTTGATTTCTCAAAAATTGAAGCTGGAAAGATAGAACTTGATTATTCCTGTTTTAATCTTAGAGATACGGTTAATGGTATCATTGATAATATGCTGATGTTTAATGCACGTCAAAAAGGATTGTTGTTACTTTTTGATATTTCAAGTAATGTTCCCAATTGTTTTAAAGGCGACTCAGGGAGATTAAGGCAGGTTTTAATTAACCTTGTTGGCAATGCGATCAAGTTTACAGAAAGCGGAAAAGTCAGTCTTCAAGTGCTATTTGAAGATGAAAACAAAACGCATGTAAAGTTACGTTACTTGATCACTGATACAGGTATCGGCATTTCATCGGATATTCAAAAAAAATTGTTTAAATCTTTTTCTCAAGCAGATGAGAGTATATCCAGAAAATATGGTGGAACCGGACTGGGCCTTGCGATTTCAAAGGAACTTGTCAGTATGATGGGTGGAGAAATTGGTGTGGAAAGTGAACCCGGAAAAGGGACAACATTCTGGTTTACAACGGTGTTTGATAAATGCAGTCACGTTGAAATGGAATCAAACACAAAAAAAATATGCGTGCCTGATACAAGGGATATTTTTAAAAATCTTCGAGTCCTATTGGCAGAAGATATTATCATCAATCAGAAAGTTGCATTGAAATATCTTGATAAATTTGGGTGTGAAACGCGCATTGCTTCAAATGGAACAGAAGTTTTAAAATTCTTGAAACACGCTTCATATGATATTGTGCTGATGGACATTCAAATGCCTGAAATGGATGGCATACAGGCAACAAAAATCATAAGAAATGCACCATCGAGGATCATCAAAAATGATATTCCAATAATTGCAATGACAGCGCATGCAATGAAGGGAGATAGAGATCTTTTCATTGCAGAAGGTATGGACGATTATATTGCAAAACCAATTAAGGAGCCTGAGCTATTTGCTGCCATTCAAAGACAGGTCGAATCCATTCAAACAATCAGAAAAACAAGTGAAAATGCTAATGTTAAAAATGATTCCACTGAACATGAAGAGCTTCATCCAGAAGGCACAAACACTGAAACCATTCAATCTGATACAGGTATGAGTGACATAATCATCGATGAATCTCAACTGAGACAATCTTATGGAGATGATATTAGTTTTCTCAAAGAATTATATGAATGCTTCTTTCAGGATATTCATGAACGTTTGGCTGACATCAAAACAAGCATTGATCGTCTTGATCCAATACACCTTCAACGCGCGGCACATTCATTAAAGGGCATGAGTCTGAATGTCGCTGCAAGCATGCTTGCAGACATCACAATCAACCTTGAGAACAAAGCTAAAACGGACGATTTATCAGATGTTCAATCCTTATTTGAACATCTGATAATGGCTGTGAATCAATTAAAGTACAAGGCGATACAATTGAGATTTTTATAAATTGATTTATGATTGTACTGTTTGTTTCGTTTGATAGTCACAAAAGTCCATTTGAATGAGTCTATCCATTTTCCATATCTTCATAAGCGAAGAAAAAGACACTTGTTAGTCAAAAAAAAATGTGTTAGAGGAAGAGTTGGTATTTGAAATAATTAATTAATTTAATAAGGAGGATTAAAATGAATCTAAAACGTTTGGGGTTATTTTTTCTGTTGGGCGTTATTATCTTTTCTGTTGGGTGCGCCAGGTTGCTTAACATTGGTACCACACAACCTGCAGATGACATCTATGAAAAAGATCTCGTTGAAAACACAGCGATATCACAGCCTGGGCCAGATGCTCAATCCGGAGACATGCTTCAACAGCAGCAAGTTCAGATTGAACGCTTACGATCGGCTCTTGAAAAAAAAGAAATGACCATTCAGGAATACAAAAAAGAATTGGAAATTGCATCTCTGAAGGCTCAAGAAGAGGCAAGCTTAGACGCTTCAGCCGGTGGCGATGTCTCTGGCCAATTACCCCCCAATGCAAAACCTGGAGAATGTTATGCCCGCGTGTATATCTCTCCGAAATACAAAACAATATCCACTCAGGTGTTGGTCGAAGCTGCAACTGAGGAAATCAAAATCATTCCAGCACATTATGAATGGGAAGAGAAACAAGTGCTGGTAAATGAAGCCTCAACGGAATATAAAGAAATTCCCGCAGTTTATAAATGGGTTGAGGAAAAAATACTGATTAAGGAAGCGCACTCTACATGGAAAAAAGGCCGTGGCAATGTCGAAAAAATGGATAACGCCACAGGCGAAGTGATGTGTCTGATTCATGTTCCGCCGGTATATAAAACTGTAAAAAAACGAATTATGGTCAGTCCTGCCAGAATAGAGGAACTTCCAATTCCTCCGGTATACAAAACGGTTAAATATAAAAAAATGATCACTCCCCCGCAAAAAAAGGTTGTTCCGATCCCAGCCAAATATGACACCGTTACCAAAAAGGTTAAAATTACTGAAGGCCATATCACCTGGCAACGTACGATGTGTGAAACCAATATCGACAGAAATTTTGTTTTAAAAATTCAACGCTATTTGAAAAAAAATTCTTACAATCCAGGTGTGGTTGATGGTGTTTTGGGTTCACAAACGCGACGAGCGCTAAAATCTTTCCAACGAGATAAAGGCCTCGCTATCGGAAGTATTACCTATGAAACGTTGAAATATATGAAAATTGAAGCGGATAAGAAAAAATAGGTTAAGGCTCTTTATTTTATATAAAAATACTGTCAGGTTTTGCAGATGAATCTATGCAAAACCTGATTTTTTTTTAACAGGTAAATTAAATTGCTTCGCAAGCACGATCCTTAATTCGATGAATACTGGAGTCCCAAATCTTTAGATTTGGGAGTCGCTTATCTTTTCAATTGGTTGTATCTCTTTAACTCCCAAATTTAAAGATTTGAGACTCCAATTTAAAATGGGAAATTTATTTTTCGAGCCTTCCTAATCAAATCTTTACGGCCTGATGCCAATAAACATTCCATTCCAAACAGGAGCTTTTTATGAGTACTATCAAGAAATTATTAACCCTTTTATTCTTTTCTTTTGTTATCATAACAACGCAAAGCTGTACGCAACCAAGAACCGTTTCCATTCCCACGGAACCACCAAAACCGAGCATTGACTTTGAATCTGCAACATTCCAAAAAGCTGAAGAGCTTTATCAGGCGCGCTCATATGCTGAAGCTGTTGATATGTATTTAAAGTATTTATCTCGTGCGACAAACGATACCAACAAAGACAAAGCGTTGATGAAAATTGGCTCCATCTATACGATTCAGGGAAAATTCGACCAGGCGACAACGGTTTATCAACAACTCATCGAAGGATTTCCTGGCAGCATATTTGCTTCCCGCGCACAATTGGGCTTAATATATAATGATTACAACCAAAAACAGTATGAAAAAGCCCTTGAGCGAATTGATCCGGCATTCAAGCTGACCCATGAGAGTGATCACAGCCGCCTGTATCTTTTAAAAGGTGATATTCTACTTGCCTTAGATAAAGCTCAGGAATCGGTTGTCGCTTATGCCAGTGCTTTTGAAATTGCTGCTCTAAATGAACTGCCTGTTGTTATTACGCGAGTCAAACAATCCATATCTATCCTGACATCCGATGAACTTCAGTATTTGATTAATATCTATCAGGGTCGATTTCCACTGGTGTATATGTTGTTTCAACAGGCCCAGATGTCTATCAAAGCTGATGACTCAAAAGCAGCCTTATCTATCCTGAACAGCATTGTGGATCACTATCCAGACCATGAAATGATTCCTACGATTCAAGAACAAATTCAGGCAATAGAAAAAGGTGAGGTGTTTGAGTCTTATACCATCGGTTGTTTACTTCCTTTGTCAGGAAAATTTAAACAATTTGGTCAGCTTGCTCTCAATGGTGCATTATTTGCCCATTCTCAGTTTTCAGGTCTCCAAAATGTGTATCCCGTTCAATTAAAAGTTCAGGATTCCGGCGAAACCATTGAAGATGCCGTTATCGCTTTTCAAAAATTGATGGAAGAAAATGTTAAAGCCATCATCGGCCCGATTACTTCAGATCAGGCTGAAGCTGTTGCCTTGAGCGCCAATGCCTCTCAAGTTCCTATCATATTATTGACATCCCGTGAGGGAATCACCCGGAATATGCCTTTTGTCTTCCGAAATTTTATCACTCAGGAATTGCAGGTCCGTGCCATGTTGTCTTATGCTATGGATGAACTTGGATTACGGGATTTTGCAATTTTATATCCTGATGATCCCTATGGTCAATCCTATATGGATACTTTTTGGAATGTTGTCATTGAAAAGGGTGGTATCGTTCGGGCAGTGAACACATACAACAATCAGCAAACCGATTTTGCAGAACCCATCCAGAAAATGGTTGGAAAATTTTTTGTCCGTCCAGGTACAAACAAGTGGAACCAGAAAAAAGTTAAACCCATTGTTGATTTTGATGCATTGTTTATTCCTGACAAACCCGACAAAGTTGGCATGATTGCCCCTCAGCTTCAGTTTCACGATATCAATAAGATACAGCTTTTAGGGACAAATCTCTGGCATTCTGATCGATTGATTGAAATTTCGAAATGGTATGTACAAAATGCTGTTTTTCCAGATTTATTTTTTAATAAAAGCCAACAGCCAAACGTCCAACAATTTGTTTCTTCTTATGAATCAACGTTTGAAAAGCAACCGACCCTTTGGGAAGCCATTACTTACGACTCAACCATGATGGTGTTTGAATTGCTGAATACTGGAAACATACAATCCCCGACACAACTCAAAGATGCCTTGCTTCATATGAATGAATATAAAGGCGTCACGGGAATCACTCGTTTCAACGATGAAGGAGAAGGGCAAAAAAAACTGTATTTGTTAAAACTTAATGGAGATTCTTTTGATGAGATAGGACTTCGATGAATATTTATTATCTGATATATTTGGTGGCATCCTCTTTTCTTGTAATGTTTCTCGCTCCTTTTATTCTGTTGTGTGTTTTTTTGACCGGTCGATATAAAGAACTTGTTTTTCAACGTCTGGGGTATTATTCTCATCCGTTGTCTTTACCTAAAAAAAGACGTATTTGGTTACAAGCTGTATCTGTGGGTGAGGTCAATGTTGCCCGATCAGTGATTGAAAAATTGTTTGAAACAGATTCGAACATAGAAATTATCCTTTCGACAACCACTCCAAAAGGCTATGATGTTGCTCAACAGATGATTCATCCACAATTGCAATGTATTTATTCTCCCATTGACTTTATCGGATCTGTCCGACTGGCATTTCATTCTATTCAACCGGATGTTCTTGTTTTATTGGAAACTGAAATCTGGCCCAACTGGATAGTTACAGCAAAAGCATTGAACGTTCCGGTGGTCATTGTCAACGGTCGGATTTCTCAAAAAACGGTATCCGCCTATCAAAAAGTGTCTTCTCTTTCCCGCTTTATTGTTCAGAAAATAGATGCTTTCAGCATGATCACCCCTCAAGATGCTGAACGAATCTGCCAGATTGGAGCGATACCGAAAAAAATTCATGTTTCGGGAAATACCAAGTTTGATCGTTTGCACACAAGTTGTGATCCCCGGTTGCCTGACCAATTGCAAAAGCTCCTGAACATCCAGGCAAAAGATTTTGTTTTTATTGCAGGAAGTACAAGAACCGGTGAAGAAAAAATGGTGCTTTCAGCGTATCAAACCCTTCAAAAAAAATATCCAACAGCTTTGTGTATTATTGCACCGCGCCATATTGAACGATGTTCCTCCATTGAAGCCATGATGACTCAATTTCATTTGAAATATACCCTTTATTCTCATTGCAAACGCATGAAAGCCAGAAATGCGCAAGTTATTCTGGTGGATACCATCGGTGATCTGGCAGGCTTGTATAGTATTGCATCCATTGTTTTTTGTGGTGGCAGTCTGGTGCCTCAGGGCGGACAAAATATTTTGGAACCGGCGGTATGGGGCAAACCTGTTCTGTATGGTCCTTATATGGACGACTTTTTATGGGCCAAAGAAGTTCTGGAGCCGTCATCAGGCGGAATCATGGTGAACAATGAAAATGAATTGGCTGAAAAAATCAACCTGTTTGCCGGGCATAGAGAGTTTGCTGTCCAGACAGGTCAGAAAGCGCGTGAGGCGGTGTTAAAAAAATCAGGCGCTTCTGAAAAGCATGTTCACATTATTTTAAAATCAATGGATTGAACAGGTCTGAGCTACTACAGAAAATGGGGTATTTGGGTATATTGTCATATGTAAAACTTTTAATGATGTATAATTTTTCCTTTTTACAGACCTCTGACTGCATGACTTCTAAAAAATGCACTAATTCATAAATGCATATGTCTTAAGAAGTTCGGATATAGCCAATGAAATGAGGATCGTACCAAGCAAAAGCAAAAGGGGGTCAAAAAGGGGTCAAACCTGGCAGGATTACAGTTCGGAAATCAATTGCTGCAAACGATCAAAATTAAACTGTTTGACCCAGTCCATTAAAACAGATGCGGCTTGCAAATCATTTTTTTCCAATTTTGTGATATAAAATTTGGTTTGTATTGGATCAAGCATTTCAATCGCGTCTTTGAACTGCTTCAGCCATTTTGCAGGCATTTGTTTAATACGATCCAATAACCAGTTGGGAATATTTTTTTCTTTATACGATTGTTGAGTGCTATTTTGGGAATCATCAACATTCATATATTTTTTAATTAACTCAATTAATGTATTCAGCTTAAATGGTTTCAATAAATAGTCATCGCAACCTGATTCAATGGCGAGATCTTTATCTTTTTCAAGGGAACTGGCAGAAATAGCAATGATAAACACATGATCTCCTGGAAGTTCTTTGTTTCTGATTGTTTGGATAACATCATGACCATTGACTTCAGGCATATAAATATCCAATAAAATCAAATCGGGGTTCCAGTTTTCCCAAATTTCCAATGCCTGGTGACCATCGGAGGCTTCTTTTATGCGAAAGCCTAAAATATCCAGGGTATTCATAACAAATTTTCGATTATCAGGAGAATCATCAACAACAAGAACTTTGCCGGAACGACTGTTTTTTGGGTATAATGCATTGGGTTTATTATTGTTTTGTTGAAAAATGTTTTGTGGCGTATTAAAGAGTTCAAAACGATTTTTTGAACGATCAACATCAGGACTGGTATCACTTTTTCCTTTTGAAATACTGGAAATATCGTTAATCAGCGAAAGGAGTTGTTCACCGCAATGTTGAATAGCATTTATATATTCAAGACTTCCATGGGAATAATCTTTTTTGTATAGCATGAGTTGTGTGTACCCTAAAATCGCATTTAATGGCGTTCGTAACTCATGTGCTATTTTTCCGACCTGCTTTTCTTTGGATAAAAACTGTTTTTCTTTATTGTCATTGATTTTTTTAAGGTGATGACAATCAATCATGATTTTCAGGCGAACCAATCGTCCATCAGACCAGGGAATGGATTGCTCCTGTACGATAAACCATTCATGGGTTGCCGGATTTTGAAATTCTTTAATGACAGTTTGGTTGAAACGATCATTTTCAATCAATAAAGATTTTGGATCTGTGCAAAATTTGCATGGGCTGTTCTGTTCAAAAGGCATTGCTTGCCAGCATAATTTTCCAACAGCATTTCCAATGACCTGTTTTAATTTTTCATTGATAAACAGCACCTCATGGGTTTGAAAATCAGATGCATATATATAGGCATCGAGGTTTTTCATTACATGAGAGATGTGATTAGTATTTTGGCTGGCTCCCATTTAACTCTGTTTCTTTCGTCTTATTCTCACGGGTTTTGTTTTATTGAGCTTATTATAAAGTGTTCTGGGATCAATGCCCAATACAGTGGCCGTCTCATTTTTTTTCCCATTATGCAAGGCAAGAATTTTATCGATATAATAGCTTTCAAACTGTGACACAGCATCATTAAGAGGAACATTACGACTAAAAAAATCATTCGTCAACATTGAATTAAATGAATCGATGGGTGAAGAAACGTAAGCAGCATTTTCTAATTCACCTGTCGTGTAATATCTTCTCAACTCATTAAACAATTCCCGGACATTTCCGGGCCATTGATATTCTTTTAATTGAACAATAATAGTATCGCTGATGATTCTATTATTAATATTCAAGGATTGATTGGTCTCAACAAAATGATGAACCAGTAATGGAACATCCTCTTTTCTTTCTCTTAATGGTGGCATTTTCAAGTTGAGAACATTTAACCTGTGAAAAAAATCTTCGCGCATTTTTCCTTGTGTGACCATTTGACTAAGATTTTTATTGGTAGCAGAAATGATTCGGACATTCGCACGTCTTTTTTTTCCGCCAATCGGTATGTATTCACCGTTTTCAATAATGCGTAGCAGTTTCGCCTGCATATTTTTATTGAGTTCTCCAATTTCATCTAAAAAAAGAATACCTCCATTGGCCTGTTCAAAAAACCCCATACTATTGGAAATAGCATTGGTAAACGATCCTTTCGTATGCCCAAAAAATGCGCTTTCAAACAATGTATCAGGTATTGCAGCACAATTAACAATCACAAAGGGTTTTTTAGAGCGTTGACTGAGCTGTTGAATATTTTTTGCAGCCAATTCTTTTCCAGTACCCGTTTCACCATAAATGATTACGGTTTCATCTGTGGCAGCCATATGGAGAATTTTTTCATAAACATTTTTCATGACTTTACTTTTCCCCACCATGTTTCCCAGACGATTCGTGCTTGAAATCGATGTCATCAGTGAAGCGTTTTCTCTTTTCAAATGTTTGGTTTCAGTAATATCGCGCAAGGCAATCATATTTAATTTTCGCCCCTGGTATAGGATAGATTTTATTCTGATTTCAGCCATCAACGTAGAACCATCAGAACGTTTATCGTTTATTTCATAAAAACGAGATTGTTTTTTTTGACATTGTGAAATGGCTCTCATGGTTTTCGAAGAAAAAATTGTATTCAAGTTTTTATCAATAATTTTTTTACGTTTATATTGCATTATTGTTTCAAATGCAGAATTGACATCAACAATAATACCATTGTCGTGAATGAGTATTCCCTCTGTAGTTGCTTCAGCCAATGCATAAAATCGTTCACGCTCTTGCTTGATATTCAGATGCGTTTTAATACGCATAAAGACTTCCTCATTGGCAAATGGTTTTGTAATATAATCCACACCGCCAGCTTCAAACCCTGTGATCTTTGCGATAACATCTGTTTTCCCTGTTAAAAAAATGACAGGAACATGTTGAAGCTTTTTCATTTTTTTTATGATCCTACATGCTTCAAAGCCATCAGTTCCTGGCATGTTGACATCCATTAAAATTAAATCCGGAACAAATTTTGTTGCTGACTTCAATGCAATATCAACATTCAGAGCTGTTCTGACATTATATCCTTGCTCAATCAGTATTTCTGATAAAATAGAAAGGGTTTCAGGTTTGTCATCAACAATAAGTATATTTTCTGTAAGATTTGATTGTTTTTTCATGCCTGGCTTTTCTATGATTGAATCATTTATTTTACTTAGGAATGCTCGAAAAATAAGTTCCCCATTTTAATTTCGGAGACACGATCCTTAATTCGTTGAATAGGTTTATTTTCGGTTTCAGAATGCGCTTATATCCTATGGAAGTGCATTTCTCTGTTAAGGTTGTTCGGCAGGAAACTAAAGAATCGGACGTTGATCATATTTGAAGAGCTTCTCCAAATAATTAGAGTGTAACCCAAATTGCCGGTGAAAAAAAAAATGAGAATAAACTTTTGCTTCGGCAATTTTGGTTACACTCAAATAATTATCCAAAGGATGCGTTAATGAATCAAAGCCTGTATAGAAAAAGTTAGTTTGATACTATTTTAATCATCAAGCAGATACCCTACATGCTTTACATGAGTCATCAATGTTTTAATTTTTAGCCGTTGATGTGCATTATCTGCATCGAAAACAAGCGCAACACCATCTTTTACGGCCCGAACAATGGTTGAATTGATTCTGTATTGTGACCGTGCATTCGTGTCTGAAAAGGTTAAAATAGCTTTCTGCCCCACGGTTACTGGCATCTTTGTTTTGATAAATGCGCCGCCTTCACTGATATCGGAAAGAGATTCTTTGCTTTGTAAGCCTTCCACATCAAAACCAATGACCAAATTTTCACATCGAAATCGTTTATACTGTCTTCGCTCCATATATTCAAATTTTTGAAGTTGTCTTAAAATAAATTTTTGTTGATCGATGGATAATTTTTTTACTCTTTCAATAATCTGCTCAACGAGCTTGTCCGTTGTCGCGTTGTTTTCATCAACGTGTTGGTCAGTTGTCTCATTGTTTTGATTATCCGCCATGTCAATCTCTCCCTAAAAAAGTCTATGGTTGACAAAAAATATTTTCTTTAAAAAAATCAATGGTTTTAGAAAGTCCGGCTTCAAGAGAGATGATCGGTTCCCATTTTAAAATTGATCTGGCAAGCGTAATATCAGGATGTCGCTGTTTGGGATCATCCTGTGGTAACTGCTGAAAAATAATACCTGACTGGCTCTTTATCATACGTATAATCATTTGTGCAAGTGCTAAAATACTTATTTCAAAAGGTTTTCCCAAATTGACAGGCCCTGTAAAATCTGATGATGACCGCATCATTTTAATCAATCCATCAACCATGTCATCCACATAGCAAAACGAGCGCGTCTGGCTACCATCACCCAAAATTGTAATATTTTCATTTTTAAGCGCCTGAACAATAAAATTGCTGATCACCCTGCCATCATTGATCGCAATTTTCGGTCCATAAGTATTAAAAATGCGTACAATTTTTACAGTAACATGATTTTGTCTATGATAGTCCATAAGCAATGTTTCAGCCACCCGTTTTCCTTCATCATAACAGCTTCTTAGGCCTATCGGGTTGACATTTCCCCAGTAGGATTCTTTTTGAGGATGCTCCAATGGGTCACCATAGACCTCTGAGGTTGATGCCTGAAGAATTTTTGCATTGACCCGATTGGCCAAATCCAGCATATTGAGTGTTCCCATGACATTGGTTTTCACTGTTTTCACGGGATTGTGCTGATAATGCACCGGTGATGCCGGACATGCCAGATTGTATATCTCATCAACCTCAAAAGATATGGGATGCACAATGTCGTGACGAATGAATTCAAAATTTGGATGAGACAGAAGGTGAAAAATATTTTTTTTGCTGCCACAAAACAAATTGTCCAGACAGATAACGTCATGCCCCTCGCCAATCAGTTTTTCACACAAGTGGGATCCGATAAATCCCGCGCCACCAGTGACCAATATTCGTTTCATAGCCGTTTGTCTTTAATAAAGGTTTCAGCATCTTTTCGTCCCATATCAAATGTTTTTTGAATGCCATCTGGAGAAGTGTAATCCCATTTTTTTATGGGAATGGGGCCTGATGGCTGAACATAGGTTCGTCCTTTGATTTTTGGGATCTTATCTTCTGAATATTTTCGGGTTAAAAAAATTAGGGTGTTTTGACGGGGAGTATTGATAATTCTTGTGGGAACATTGTCGATTAAGCCTCCATCATAAACAGGTTTGCCATCTCGCTTTAACAGTGGAATGATCGGTGGCGTGCATGATGATTGCAACAGCAGATTTGCCAGGGTTTTTTTGGTTGGGCATGAACGAATGGAGACGACTTTTGCACGATAGCCAATTTGTGTTGGAAATTTTGGATGAAGGGGTTCAAACAACATTTTTTCCAGAGAGTAAGCAAAAAAACCGACACATGCGCCTGAAATATTCCCCAGGCATCCGGGGGGATGGGACAACAGCACACGAATATCCGGTCCATGCTTGATGGCATGAAATGCTTTGTCGTCCAGTATATGATAAATGGCTTGTAAATACATTTCATAGTGGGGAAAAAAAGGCTTTTGAGTAAAGAGATGATGGATATAAAAATTTTTTTGATTTTTTCGTGTGATATCCTTAAAAAATTGAACCCCTTCTTGAATACGTCGGGCTGAAACCATACAGGCCATTGTCGCACCTGTGCTGACCCCTGCTAAAACGTTGGGGACAAAAGAATATGCTTCAGAAAGGACTTGATAAAATCCGGTTTCCCAGAAACAACGGCATCCACCCCCAGAGAAAACAACGGCATTATAGGGTAAGTGGTGCTTCATTAGATGGTCCAATAAATGATAAATGCAGCAGCAATATAAGAAAAGGCTTCAATATAGGCCACACCAACATTGGGAACCTCCTGGTTGGCAATCTCATCAGAAATACTTCTTGTTGGAAACAAAATTTTGTCTGTTAAAAACCGAACAATGGGTAACAGACAAAGACCAATCATGGAAATATATATGAACCTCGGTAAATCATCAGACCAGGAATCAAAATCGCCTTCAGCAGACAGCCCTACAACAATACCCATTGCAATCAATGCACCTGCAAAACTGACACCGGCAGCCACATTGTCACGTTCAATTTCACCATGAAGACTATATGGTATCATTATGTTATAGATCCATCCGGCAAGGATCAACATGGCCTGACCAATGCTCCAGAAAATAATGGCTGTCCAGACGCTGCCCCCTTCACCAGAAACAGCCCCATAAATAATAAGCCCCGAAGCAATACTCACGCCACAAGAAACAGCACCCGTGCCTTGATTTTGATCTCGAATCAATTCATCGATAACGTGAAAATGTCTGAGAATCAATCGATCACAAACAAACCAGGACAGATTGATTAAAATGATAGCAACCGTGCCATATATTGTCATATCTATCAGATCGGCTATCAATCCATTACTTTGGCCAACAATGGTGCCACCCAATGAAAACACCAGACCGGCATAATAGCCTGCCACTGACAGGGCAAGCGCTGGATTATCTTTTTCAACCAATTCATCATTCAGGTCATAGGAGTGATGAATCAGGTCATGAACTTTTTTGCCAATATAAAAAATAAGATAAAAAGCGATGATGAGTATACCGGATGTGAAAATTTTATCAATGATCATGAGAAACCTCCCTTTTTGTTGTTATTTACCTCGACCCATGCTTCTGGACCGAAACCCGGTTCGCGTGCGTCCAATTTTCGATGAATCACTTGAGCCGAAGCGACTGGAAACCCTGTTGCTGAAAGATGATTTTTTTTGCTGATTGCGCGCCATCCGCCGTTCAAAAAAAGAAGGATTGTGTTTTTTGGTATATTCCCCATTGGTTCCATACTGGTTGTTTCGTCCAAAGAATGGTCTGCGTTGCGTGCTATACCGGTTATAATCATCATAGTCATGCCGGTAAACAGGACCAGACATAAAACCAAGAACATCGGTAAACATTCGATATTTTCCATAAAATTCCCAAAAAGACCCGCCGCTGGAATCGGTTCTCCATTGACCATAGTTAGAATCACCAACATATGCATACCCGGGTGGAGCAACTTGATTGCTGGCGGTGCCATCTTTTTTACCCGCCAGTGTCATGCCTAAAAAGTTTGCATTTTTCTGATAAAAAGATTCAGAAACCTCCTCCCATCCTGTAATCCAGGATTTTTCCAGTTGAACCACTTTATACTTGTGAAAATAATGCGTAAAAATATTACCATCTTCTTTCATGTCTTCAAGGATAATCGAATACGTCGGAACATCTCTTAATTGATCCTTCAGCTGATCCACCGGGCTGAGGGAGGAACCGCATCCAACAATTTCGATTAAAAAGAAGACAGTCATTCCTGCCATCATAAAACGAGTGTATTGCATAATTTTTTCCTCTATGGATTACTGAAAACAGGTCGTTGCCATCGGGTATTAAACCCCAATGATTGCAGCAAGCTGATTCCACGTTCAATGTTCAATCCAACCGAATCCAGACCGTGGGAGTCATCCCCCGGGACAACCGGTATTCCCATGGATCGGACTTTTTCCAAAATGGGCCGTGATAGATAAGGTTCATCAGCGCCTTTTAACCATGCTCTGAGGTTGAAATCGAGAATCATTTTTTGTGAGGCAATCAGCGATAAATTACGATCAATTCTTTTTCCAATGTCCGGATCACTCAAATGCTTGCCATATTTCGGATCATATAAACGAATCACATCAAAATGACCGATCACTTTTGGCTGAAGGATTTGAATCATGTCAAACTGACTATCAAAATATCGTGCATAGAGAGGAATGATACCACCAGCTTTTTCCACAGCCTGCTCATATACAGATGGCGAAAAATCAAAATTGATATCATCCACATGATGTACCGATCCCACCATATAATCCGGTTGATAGCTTTGTGCCAGGGATTTCACATGGGCGGCATATCCTGTATAGGTTTCCGTTTCGAACCCAATATACAGCGTAATCTTATCTTGATACTTTCTTTTTAACTGTTTTCCTTTTTGCATATATTGCATAAATTTCTGCGTTAAAAAGGAAACATCCAGGTGATCCGCAATTTCATCTTCATAACGACGATCATTGTTGGGCGGTGGTATATGTTCTGTGATACCAACCCATTCAAAACCTTTTTGAATATACTTCAGAACAATGTCTTCAAGGCTGTCTTTTGCATGATGACAAAATTCACCGCTATGTCCACCATGAATGGAAACTTTTGGAATATCAGTTGGTTTCATATCACACAAACGACTTGAAAAAATTTTTTAATTCAGTGGGATCACCCATAATACGAACCTGTTTTTTTCGACTGCTTTCTCCAGAGATAATTTCTATATGAGATTTGGGAATATGCAGGGATTTCGATAGAAACTGAATACACATCTTGTTTGCCGCACCATCAACCGGAGGTGCTTTTATTTTTAATTTCAGACGTGCATCCATGACACCCACAATTTTATTTTCCGATGATCGTGGTTGAATGGTCAGTTGAATGTCAACGCTATCCGAATGGCTTGTTAGAAAATTCATACAATGGCATTTCGCAATTCATCTTGAGAAATTGTTGCTGTTCCAACTTTTCCAACAACAATGCCGGCTGCAAAATTGGCAAGCGATGCCGCTTCTCGATAGGCAGCCCCAGCAGCCAATGCCAGGCCCATCACAGACACCACTGTATCACCGGCGCCAGAAACATCAAATACTTGTTTTGCACAGGTTTCAATATGATATGGCAATTCATCCGGTTCAAACAAAACCATGCCATCCTTACCGCAAGTAATGAGCAGCCGCTGAAGCCCCACTTTTTGCATAATGTGCTGCCCTGCACTGATCAGGGAGGACATATCAGAAATATCCATATTGGCAGCCAAAGAAGCTTCCTTCCGATTGGGTGTAATCAGACTGGCCCCCTGATACTTTTCATAATTGAACCCTTTAGGATCCACCATCACCTGCTTGTTATGGGTGGCGGCCAGTTGCATGATCGATTGCAGCAACACCGGCGTAAGTAAACCTTTTCCATAGTCTGAAACAATGACCAAATCGACATCCTGGATGGACGTCCTGATATTGCGAGTGATGGTATCTTCAATCTGTTTGGATATGGGAAAAGAGGTTTCTCTGTCAATTCTCAGGACATGTTGTTCAGATGCCATGATCCGTGTTTTAATGGTCGTAGATCGCGTGATGTCTTCAACCAGGCCGTCAGTATTGACACCAATGGCCTGAAACATGTCGATCAAACGCTTGCCATTATTTCCCTGGCCGACAGTACCCACAATAGAAACAGAAGCCTTTAACGTGGCCAGGTTATTCACAACGTTACCGGCACCACCCAATGTTGCATTGTCACGCTTGACTTCCACAACAGGAACAGGGGCCTCAGGGGATATACGATCGATCTTTCCCCATACATATTCATCAATCATGCAATCGCCAATGACAAGGATGTGGCAATGTTTAAATTGATCAATCCATTGTTTCATCAGACTTATTCCTTAAAAACAAGCTTACCACCCAAATGCCCTGCAACACCGGCTGCTGCAAGCATAATCATATAAAAAATAACGTACATCCAGGAAATTTCACCATTGGCTTGGGTAACACCTGGATCAAAGATTCCCCACAACGTTAAGATAGCGGCCATTGCAAAAACAACTCCGCCGCAAATCATCTTTGTGATAAAAAAATTCGTGTATGTTCCGCCATATCGTCGTTTCCATTCAACATATCCGGTAAAAAGAACAATGGGCATGGACAATGTAACGAAGACAGTATTATAAAAAGCAGCCAGCCCAACACTACTCGACCCTAACAATGCGGACAGTAGAACAAATATAACAGTGACAGGGATGATACCGTTGGGAATATGAACACTAATGGGATGCAAATGATGCATAATCACAAGATCGTAAATGATATTAAAAATTTTGGTTAGCGAGGAGTCTTCACTGTCAGCCTGTCCATAATCGTCTTGTGAAGAAGTCTCAGGTGGTGGCAATTCTTCAGAGCCCAAACGAACAAATTTGGATCGATCCGCGCCGCAAACCGGACATGTATCGGGTGGTTCCGCAGTTTTACTGATGTATTTACAAACAGAACACTGCCATTGGACTTCCGTGTTCTGAGCCGGGGCTTCATCCGAAATTTCAATAAACTCTTTTTCCGGGGCACCACACACCGGGCATTTTTCAGGCGGTGTATCTCCCGAATGAACATAGCCGCAAACTTTACATTTCCATTTTTTCATACGTTGCTCCTTAGCAATCACGATTTAATATTTTTCCCATGTATCCTCATTGTTAAAGGAAATGGAAACCAGGAACAGGATGATCTCAAGAAAGATCGGCCCATTCAATAATAATCTTTTGTTTCATATCAATCTCATCAGTAAAAATCAAGTATGAACACTATCGAGATGGTCTCTCAGTTTTGATAATTTCGTTTGAACGTCATTTTGCAAGGTGGCCATATTGTTTTTTAATTCTTTTTTGATGTCTTTATTTGTGACATCGATGCTTAGATCATCGATAACACTTGAAACAATGGATTCTGTTTTTTCGATAAAATAGGCACATCCTTTTTGGATACGTTCCTGCAAAAATGAATTTTCATCAATGTTTTTATTCTCTGCTGCTATCCGTTGAATTTGTTTATCAAATTTTAATGCAACATCAACAATTTCACCTTCTAATAATTCATTCATTTGAATCATACTATCGGCAGTGGGCAACGTTATTTTTTTCTTATTTTTACAGATGAATTTCAAACAAGCCTGAACAGTGTTTTGAATCTTTGTAAAATCGAACACTTCCCTCAGTAATGTCAATTGATATTCATATTTTGAATGGGTTAACAGATCATCGGTTGTTGCTTTGCCTGCCAGATTTCTAAAAAATTGTAAGACCTCAGGATTATGTTTGATGCAATTTCTTGAAATGCGCGAAATTAAAATAATGCCCTCCAATGTTTTACATCGGCTTAATGCCACATACACCTGACCATGTGCAAAGGCAGACTGGGCATCGATGATCGCCTTTTCAAATGTCAGTCCCTGGCTTTTATGGATGGTAATGGCCCATGCCAGTTTGAGGGGAAAATGTTCAAACGTGCCAATGATCGTTTCTTTGATGGTTTGATTCTCTTTATCTAATGAATATTGAATATTGTGCCACTCAACCCTTTCAACAGATATTTGTTGATCATCATCAGGACACTGAATATAAATGGTGTCCTGTTTTATTTTAACAACTTGACCGATTTTTCCATTGTAAAAAAGTTTATCCGGGGAAGAATCATTTTTAACGAACATCACCTGGGCACCAATTTTTATCGTGAGTTCAGGATCCGTTGGATACACCTTGCTGGGAAATTCTCCCTGTATTTCAGCAATAAACGTATGTTTTTTTGTTGAAATTTTTTCCAGTTTACCCTGGTTCATTGTTCTGGCCTGGTGATTGTGAGTCGTTAGCGTTATATATCCATCATCATCATTGTCGACAAAATTGGGCCTGTATTTTTTATTTATTTCTGTTAACGTCATCTCATCAATATTGTTATCTCTGATGTTATTCAGTAGATTGATAAAATGGACATCATTTTGTCGAAAAATATGATCCAACTCAATGCTGATATAATCTGTATTCTTCAAGGCCCTGCTACCAAAGAAAAATAAGGTGTCATAGTAGTCTTTAAGCAATTGCCATTCATCATTTTTCACAATGGGGGCCAATTGTTGAAGGTCTCCTATCATAAGGAGTTGAACACCGCCAAAAGGTCTATTACGATCTTTGAATCGACGTAATACACTATCGATACCATCAAGCAAATCAGCTCTGACCATACTGATTTCGTCAATGATCAGTAAATCGAGGTTTCTAATAATACTGATTTTTGTACGATTCAATTTTTGAGTGCTGATTGTTGACGAATATTTGCTACTCTGAGAAGAGAACCCCCATGTATATTCAGGGAGATGAGGACCAAAAGGCATTTGAAAAAACGAATGAATGGTCACTCCGCCAGCATTTATAGCCGCAACGCCGGTGGGTGCGACAACGATCATCCGCTTGGATGATGCTTCTTTAAAATTATGAAGAAAGGTTGTTTTTCCCGTGCCAGCTTTACCGGTAAGAAAGATATGTCGTCCAGTATGCTCAGCAAAATCAAAGGCAAGTTTCAGTTGAGGGGTATTAAAAGCACTTGTCATGGATTCAGGTTCCTTATGTTATTGAAAATATAAGTGAGTCCCACATCTAAAGATTTGGGACGCCAATTTAACTCACCCTTACTCCGCGATCATTTTCATTGAAAAAACAGCTTCTGGTAATCCCACTTTTCCATCATGATTCATATCAAACGTGGACAAAGGGATATCAACCGGAATATCAGACATTGCCTTTAAAATAATGATCGCACTTTGGATATTCGCAAAACGGTATCTGGGGGTTAAACGAATGTCAATCCGTGTGGCTTTATCTGAATCATCAACAACAATACTATTTATTTTTTGAGGAAAATACCCTTCCGCTGAAAATTCCATGTCATAAGTACCCGGTAAAAGGATACGATGGTAATCTCCAACATCTGGATCGGTGTATGTATCGTGGTCAATGCCAATGACACGCGCAACAGCATTGACCGGCTGACCGGTTTCAGCATTGGTAATCATTCCTCGGATACCTTGCAAAGACCACTGAATATATTTGAGCATCGATTCACGGTTATCCTTCCAAATGCTCGCAATTGTTGAAAATGATGGCCATTTAATATTAAATAATTCTATTGTTACTTCGTTACATCCCCGCCAGACATAATTCCAATCCTGCATACTTCCATAAGCCGTATACCATTGAACGCCATTGGTAATTCCCTGATAAAAATCATAACTGGTATACATTGATTGATTTAAGAGAGAATAGGATAAGGCAAGTTCTTGAAATAAATCATCATCCGGTGTTGCTGAATAATAATTATAGGAATAAAAATCAGAATCATAAGGATAATTGACAACCAGTGCGCCGGTATGAAAATTGGCCGCCAGAACAAATGAATGGGAAAAGCCAAAATTCATGAGATGTGCGGTTTCAACGGCCCGGCCTTCAGTGGTGTTATTGTTATCAAGAACACGATCTGGAAAATCACGATTGAGATCGATATTTTCCATAGAGTATCGTCTTTGATGAACGTATCCATCAGGGTTCATCAGTGGCATAATCCATAGTTCAATGTCATTGACCAGGGCTGTTACGTTTGAATCTGTTCCATAATTGTTTGTTAAATAATCAATAAAATTCAGACAAAGCTCCATTCCAACAGGCTCATCACCGTGCATGCTTGATATATACTTAACCTCTGGTTCATCTTCTTCTTCAGTAACATTGTCTGAAATTTTCATAAACCAAAGATCACGGCCTTCATAAGATTTACCTATACTGTATAATTTGCAAATATCGGGATAATCTCTCTCCAGAGCTTTAAGGTGATTAGCAATGTCATCAACAGAATGATAACCATTGGTGTTTCTAATATCTGGTTGAACTGTGTAGGGAAGGTTCATATCATCTAAAAGGGACAGGCGGTCGGAACGAATATATATGACAGCCTTGTCATCCCATACATGATCGATATCCACACCTTTTTGTGTAAGGCTTAAAATGTGTTGGCGGTTGATACTTCTGACTCTGACTTGAGCATAATCGTGCTTAGTTTCAGCAAATCCAGAAGAAAGAATGATGATTGATAGAGCAAGTGATACGATGATCGTTTTCATGGTTGACCTAAATATTAATTGTGTGTACCCCTTTTCCCGGTAAACTGGCTGGAAAGGGATGATGTATAATGGTACTTAGGAATCGCGATTAAATAACTTTCCCATTTGGAGTCCCTTGGTGGAGCCCCAAAGCTTTAGCTTTGGGAGTTCCCAAAAAGTCGGTGCTTTAAATTAGACTCAATGTTCAAGTTTTTTTGCTGGCTCAGGATAGAGAGTCTCTATCCTGATGGTTAATTGTTTCAACGTATTTATTGATATCACACTTGACAAAATAATCAAATTTTCTGGAAAATCTTGTGCCCGTTTCACCGCCTGATTAGACTGCCTTTTTTTATAGGCATATAAAGAAGGGGGATGCGATACAAATAAAAGGGGTGCAACTTTTGTCTCTGTTGAACATTTTGTCCAAACGTCTAACATTCTTATTTCACATAGAAATATTAATGTTGTCGATCTTTCCGCCGCAACCTTTGTTGCACCCTTTCAAATAATCCTTTTTTTATAATAAGGTCGATTAATATAAATAAAATCAAATACTTGCTTTTATTGTTACATAATGGCACAAGATTTGCTTTTATCAGTGTATAAAGCGCAAAAAAATCTTTTATTTATAGTATGTTACTTAGTCTTTTATCGTATCCATCATTATTGTCTGAATCAGATGTTCCCCGAACCTTTGGATTTGCTAAATGAGGATGTTTTTTATCCTTATTGCAAAATTAATCAAATCATCATACAAAATAACATATTAAAAATAAAAGGTTTTTATTTTTAATGTTTAAAATTACATTCAACAAAGGAGGAAGTTATGTTTAAAAATGTCAGTATTGCAAAGAAAATTATCATTGGTTTTTCATGTGTTCTCTTATTAATGATTGTCATGGGAATCGTTTCATTGCTTGCTTTAAAAAAGGCATCAAACGGATTTAATGAATATCGTGAAATGGCACGAGATACCAATCTTGCAGGACGCCTCCAGGCAAACATGCTCATGGTTCGAATGAATGTGAAAGATTTTCTCATCACAGGGAGCGATCAAGATCTGGAGCAATTTAACGACTATTTTCAAAAAGTGGAAGAATTTACTTCAGAAGCCCTACGAGAAATTAATGATCCTCAAAGAGCAGCTAAGATCAATGCTGTGGATAAAGAAAAAGAGGATTATCATAACGCCTTTAACCGGGTGGTTGAATTTATGAAACAACGAAACCATGCTGTAAAAGATATCTTGAATATCAAAGGGCCCTTACTGGAAAAAACGCTTTCCAGTATCATGGATTCAGCAGAGAAAGATAATGATATCAGTGCCGCATTTCATTCAGGCGTTTCATTGAAGCATCTCTTATTGGCGCGCTTATATGTGGTTAAGTTTTTAGAAAGCAATGACCAAGCATCCATAGACAGAGTTCACAAAGAATTTAATCTGTTACAAGAACAATTGCAGATTTTAGATAAGGAGGTTGAAAATCCAAACCGACGAAAGCTTCTATCAACAATAGTTCAGGAAAAAGAGCTTTACATAAAAACATTTGATGGACTGGTGGGTATTATTTCCGAAAGAAATAAAGTGATTAAAAATGAACTGGATAAACTCGGTCCACAAATTGCGGAGAACACAGAGGATGTCAAACTGTCCATCAAAGCTGTTCAGGATAAACTTGGTCCTGCACTGGTGGCCTCCAATGATCGAAGTATTGTTACGATTATTATCGTTGCCGTCATTGCGATGATTTTTAGTATTTTGATTGCCACATGGATTGTTAAAACCATAACTCGAGGAATCTTCAAGGCCGTTGAAGTTACAAAATTTTTGGCCAATGGCGATTTGAGCAAACAAATTGAAATTACCAGTAATGATGAAATTGGGGCACTCTTGAATAATATGAAAGCCATGACCGCAAAGCTGTCTGAAATTATTACCGCCATCAAGGAAGCAGCAGATAATGTATCCGCCGGAAGTCAGGAACTGAGTTCAACGGCTGAAGAATTATCACAAGGGGCCACTGAACAGGCAGCAGCCGCAGAGCAGGCATCGTCATCAATGGAAGAAATGGCTTCCAATATTCGTCAAAATGCAGATAATGCATCACAGACTGAAAAAATTGCCATTAAATCAGCAGAAGATGCCAAGGTTGGCGGAGAATCTGTTGTCCATGCAGTAAAAGCCATGAAAGACATTGCTGAAAAAATATCCATTGTTGAAGAAATTGCTCGTCAAACCGATCTATTGGCGCTGAACGCTGCCATCGAAGCTGCGCGTGCAGGTGAACATGGCAAAGGATTTGCTGTGGTGGCTTCTGAAGTTCGAAAACTGGCAGAGCGCAGTCAAACAGCTGCAGCAGAAATTAGCAAACTGTCAGGATCCAGTGTAGAAATTGCGGAATCCGCTGGAGAAATGCTCGACAGAATGGTTCCAGATATCCAACGCACTGCTGAGCTGGTACAGGAAATCAGTGCTGCCAGCAATGAACAGAATACCGGTGCCGAGCAAATCAACAGAGCTATTCAACAACTGGATCAGGTCATTCAACAAAATGCTTCAGCCTCTGAAGAAATGTCTTCAACATCTGAAGAACTTTCCAGTCAGGCGTTACAACTACAGGATACCATCGCATTCTTTAAATTGAATGATTCAAGTCGTGGGTATGGTTATCATCAAGGACAGCCGGTTAAACACAAAACTAAAATGGTATCATCTAACGTAAAAAATAGACCCATACACAAAGAAAGTAGTGGTTTTTCTGGACGGCCTCAAGGCATTCAACAACAGGGGGCAGGCGCATTGATTGATTTGGGAAATAATCGTGATGATTCTTTAGATAGTGAGTTTGAACGTTATTAAATGGGGTTCCTTAAATGTCGAATCGATCCTTAGGAATACTCGAAAAATAAGTTCCTCATTTTAGATTGGAGTCCCAAAGCTTTAGCTTTGGGAGTTACAGAAAAACAACGCATTGAAAATCTAAGGAACTCCCAAAGCTAAAGCTTTAGGACTCCACCAAGGGGCTTCAAATGGGAAAGATATTTAATCGTGATTCGTTTGTTAAATATTTTCTGATTATAACTGATTCTGAAGGGTTATTTTATGTTTCCTTGCGGACGAGTGACGAATAGAGATTAGCGGGCGCATTCCCAAAAAGTCGGACTTTTGATTTGAACAATACCACTAACAAACCTATGTACGAAGACAAACTGTAGGGGCAAACCTTGTGTTTGCCCTCAAACAAAAACCGAAATCAAACCTATGTCCGAGAACGTGTAGGGGCAGGCCCCATAGAAGAAAAAATAAAAAGAATTTTATTTAAA